>JBFLXS010000010.1 GCA_040755795.1 bacterium
AAACTTGCCGATAAATATAATAGGTTCATCTCTTCTCCTCCTTTTAGAGATTTATTGTTTCTATTATCTTTAATCGGCAGGAGAAGAGATTTTTTTAACAAAATTTAAAAAATGACGAAACTATAGTCTATTATCTTATCTCCATATCACTCTTATCTCCTTATCCCCTTTCTTACACTTTTGATATATAGCCTGAACGGTTACGAAAAAAGGAGGATAATAAAATGTTAAAAAAGATAACTTTTATTAGTTTAATCATTGGGATAGTATCAGTCACATCCATAAGTCTGGCACAACAGCCGATAGAGCAAGGTGGAACAGAGACAACCGCAGTTTTGGGTCCAACATTACAATTTGCTACTAAAACGGGTGGAGGGATTCAATCTGCCATTGCCTTAGGGGATATAGATGGTGATGGAAAATTAGAAGTGGTTACCGCGGCTTTTGATCAGAAGGTCTATGTCTTAAATGAAGATGGAAGTTTATTGCCTGGCTGGCCTGTAAAACTTCCTCAAGCATGGCTTTTACGCTCATCTCCGGCTATTGGAGATATTAATAACGATGGGAATTTAGAAATAGTCATTGGAACATTACAGGCAGAGGTCTACGCCCTGGATAAAACTGGAAAACCCATTCCTGGTTGGCCAGTAAAGGTTATGGGAGGAGTCTTCTCCTCGCCTGCATTAGCTGATATTGACCAGGACAAAAAATTAGAAGTGATAATAGGCTCAATAGGTGAAGGAGAGGCGATTTTTGTCTATGCCTTTAATGAAGATGGAACTATAGTTCCAGGTTGGCCGGCAAAGATTAATGCTACCACCTGGTCTTGTGCCAGCATAGGGGATATAGATAAAAATGGTAAATTAGAAATAGCCGTAACGACTTGTAGTGGAAATACCTACCTCTGGGATAGAAAAGGGAAATTACTTTCTGATTGGCCTGTCCTCGCCGGTTTCTGGAATATTTCCTCTTCGGTATTTGGAAATATAGATAAGGATAAAAAATTAGAGATAATTGTAAGTTCAAATGATAAAAAGGTATATGCTTTTAAGACAAACGGAAAATTAGTTTCTGGCTGGCCTGTTCAAACTGACGGGGCGATTACCTCTTCTCCTGCATTAGGAGATATTGATGAAGATGGAGAGTTGGAGATAATAATTGGTTCTGATGATAAAAAGGTATATGCCTTTAATGGAGATGGGAGTTTAGTTCAAGGTTGGCCTGTAACTTGCGCCGGAGGTATCCAGGCATCTCCTATCCTGGGAGATATTGATAAAGATGGGAAAATAGAGATAATCGTTGGTTGCACAGATAAAAATGTATATGCCTTCAATGGAGATGGAACATTGGTGACAGGATTCCCATTACAGACAGAAGGCGTCATCCTTTCAACTCCAGCATTAGGGAATATCGATGATGATGATGGGCTTGAATTAATTGTGGCATCATTTGATTCAAAGGTATATTGTTGGGATTTTGGCCCAGGAACATACAATATCCCTTCAGATAAAGGGAAAAACAAGAAAAAGACAAATACCTCAAAATTATTACCCTGGCCAATGTTTCAACATGATGAATGTCATACAGGAACACATCCGGGCATATCCTCCAGATAACTATTTTGGTAAGCGTTCAGCCCCAGAGGCACAGAGTTCACAGAGAATTAAGGAAATTAACCACATAAGGATACGAATTAACCTGTGACATTCGATAAATGTAGTGCGAACCTTTAAGTTCGCCTTTTGGCTTGTCAGAAGCGAGGCTAAAGTCTCGCACTACAAATCTTTTTATTATTCGTGTTCATTCGGGGTTATATATTCCCTCTGTGTTCTCTGTGGCTATATCCTGAACGGTTACAAAAAATTGTAGTTATTGTCAGACACTACCAAAATTACAAGACATTAAATTCCATTTCGTGTCCTTCGTGCTCTTCGTGGTGAATAGTTACAAATTAAGTAAAAAATAAGGTGACCATTTAGACGATTACAAAATAAGAAGTAATTGAACAGTTGCAAAAAATATTTGCAATTCTATTATAAATATTGTATAATATACGCAATAACAATGCACATATTATAAGAGGCATCTATGAACAAGGAATACTTGAAGAATGTAATTATTGACCAACAAAAAGACATTCTTGAGAAAATTATGAATACAAATGTTATATCCCGTGAAGGTGCGGATAGATGTGAAAGGTATATAAGATACCCGAATGTCTTGTTAATAACCGGGTTACGAAGAGCGGGTAAGTCATTTTTTGCCAGCCAGCTTGTGAAAAATAAAAAATATGCATATTTAAACTTTGATGATGAAAGATTGATTGAATTTAATATCCAGGATTTTAATCTTATTCTGGAATGTTTTTATGAACTCTATCCTGATTTTGAGTATCTGTTATTTGACGAAATACAAAATGTAGGTGGCTGGGAACTCTTTGTTAGTAGATTAAGGGATAAATACAAAATAATTATCACTGGTTCAAACGCAAATCTATTAAGTAAAGAAATGGCAACCCATTTGACAGGAAGATATAGTGATTTTGTCCTCTTTCCGATGAGTTTTAGAGAATACCTTGATTACAATAATGTTGGGATAATATCATCATATTCTACCACTGAGAGAAGTAAGATTACTTCATTCTTTGACAGATATGTTAAGGAAAGTAGTATTTTTGATTATTATAAATTCGGTAAGGAGTTTTTAAGAAATTTATGGGCTTCTGTAATTGTCAAGGATATCACTATTCGTTACAAGATAAAGTATCCTTCAGTGTTGGAGAAACTATCTGTTATGCTGATAAATTATTTTACATCTAAAATTTCTATTAGTAATCTAACCAGAAATCTAAAAGTAAAAAGTCCAAATACAGTGGCTGAATATATAAGGTATCTGGAAAACAGTTTTCTCGTTTTTACCTTAAATAAATTTTCATATAAAATCAAGGAACAGTTATTAACATTTAAAAAGATATATATTATGGACAATGGTTTTATTAATGCTATGATTTTTAATTTCAGTGAAAACAGAGGAAAACTCCTGGAAAACATTGTGGCTATTGAATTGAAGCGTAGAAGCATAAGAGACGATTTTGAAATATTTTACTGGGATAATTACTATGTAGAATGTGATTTTATAATAAAAAAGGGAAAACAAGTTATTTCTGCATATCAGGTATGTTCTGAACTAAATATCAATAATAAGGAAAGAGAGATTAGCGGATTAACTGCGGCAATGAAAGAATTTGGTTTAAAAAACGGCACGATTCTTACTGAATCAACGGAAGATGAAATATCAATAAACAGTTCTAAAATACAGGTAACACCAGTATGGAAATGGCTTTTGTCTGAATTTTCGATGGTGTCTGAAAATAACTCTAATAGTGAAATCTATGCAGATTTGGTGTCCAAAAGGGATTTCCTCCAAAAGAGCAAAATGCAAAACTCGTTTATAGTTTAGGGTTTATAGTGTATAGTTTATAGTGTATAGTTTATAGTCCTTCAACTATCAACTATAAACTATCTTTGCCAAAGTTCAGTAAAATTATCTCTTCCCTTTCAGCGTTAAAATACTTGTAACTGTTCAGATAGTAATTCACCGCAGAGACGCAGAGAAACAGAAAGGAAAATATCTTTTTTTCGTGTTTTTCGGTGTTTAAAAAAGTTTAAAAACAGTTAGGTGAAAGTAAGTATTAAAAGATTAATAAACAACGAAAGACCCGAAATGCACAAAAAAAGGAAATTTCTGTCTCTGGTGAATAGATTTTAATTTTTTTCTCTGCGTCTCTGTGGCATCTTGCGGTGAACGGTTACAAATACTTGAAGTCCTTTTTGAAATTTGATTTGTAATTTTGCATTTCGATATTTATATTTGATATTTAATATTTAATATTTATTTGTTGTCTCCCTCAAATCCTATTTTGCAGAACCTATACACTATTTTAACCTTTATGATAGATTAAGACACCACCAAAAATTCAGGGAGTGAAGTTTTGAGGATAGTTTCCCAAATGTCGCTAATTTCCTGCATAAATAGAGTCTATAGTCTTGTGTCTGATGTCCAGTGTCTGAATCACACCCCAGATAATTATTGTATTGACTTTCTATATAAAAGTATGTTATACTAAAAACACAATGAATCTCTCAAATTTCTTAAAGATAGGGAGCGAATATTGTGATAAAGTGATAATCTGGATTGTGTTTTTAATGATTTTAATCATTCCACTTATCTTTGACCCACACATAACCAGTTTTGATTTAGCCAAAGTAACCGCCATGCGGATATTAACCCTTGTTATTATTGGACTTTGGTTATTAAAACTCACCTTTTTCGCTCAAGAATATCAATTCATAAAAACACCTCTTGACTTACCAATTCTTGCCTTTTTAATTATAAGCATCGCCGCCACCATAACCGGTATTCATCCATTAATGAGTTTGGTTGGCGAATATAAAAGATACGATGGATTAATTAGCACCATTAATTACATATTTATCTACTATATTGCGGTTAATTTTTTAAGACAACGCAAATATCTTAAAAGAACTGTTGCGGTTATTAGTTTTGCTGGGGTTTTAGTGGCTGGTTGCGGGATATTGCAATCTTATGGAATTGATTTAACCAGATGGGAGTCAGGGATAATCTCGACAATGGGCAATCCTAATTTCTTAGGGGGTTATTTAGCTATGGTCTTTTTTCCCCCTTTAACTTTATTCTTCCTTGTATCTTCAAAAAAGAAAAGTCAAGTAATGAAAATCATCTTTTTAGGGATTTCTTTAGTCAGTCTCCTCTTAATTTATAAATGTTTTTCTTTACTTGCACATCGAGGAGGAGCACTGGGACTTGGTGCCGGCATTCTTTTGTTTGGAATACTATTGGCAAAACAATTTCTTAAAAATAAGATGAGGACGATAGTGATTTTAGGTGTGATGTGTCTGGCAACAATCTTATTTTTTGTCAAAGAGCAGTCAGGTTTAGTTCAAAAATTTGCCTCAACTATTGCCGTAGAAAAAGAAGAAGGGAAGGCAATCCCAACTCTAAAATTTACCTCAACGGCTGAAACAAGATTCTATATCTGGAAGACAGGATTGGAGATTATAAAAAAATATCCTTTGTTAGGAGTAGGTCCGGATGCTTTAAGGATGGCCTCGACTCAATATGAGAAGATTGAATTTATTCGCACCGAAGGAGGAAGGAATTGCCTGATTGATAAGGCTCATATGGAAGTGTTAGATATGGCTATAACTCGTGGGTTATTAGGTTTAGCCGCTTACTTCTGGATTATAATTTTACTATTTGTAGTCGTATATAAAACCTATTCCTCAATTAAAGAAGAAAACAGGATTTTATTAGTCGGGGTCTTATCGGCTGTGCTTTCTTATCTTGTTCAGAATGAGGTTGGTTTTGGAATTATCGCGACTTCTTCCTTATTCTGGTTATTATTAGGGATGGCAATACCAATAGCCATACCCAAACCTCAATTCACAAAGCCCTTTAAACTGCACATTCTTCCCCGTATTATCATTTGTCTCCCTTTATTGATATTAATTTATTATTTCATCTCATTATCGTTACGACCATATATTGCTGATATTTATTATAAAAATGGCCTGGCGATGATTTCACAGGGTAATATTGACCAGGCGATTGCCAGTTATGACCGTGCATTAGGATATAATCCGTTGGAAGAATTTTATTATGGTGAGGTTTTAAATGCCTATGATATGAAATTTAAACAAACTCAAGATATAGGCTGGTTAGATAGACTTATGGCTAAAGGGGAAGAGGCAGTCAGATGTAATCCTCTTCACGCATATTATTACAATCTTTTAAGTGCGGTTTATGGAGAGAAATATGTTCGGGGAGACCCAACATACGCCGAGAAATCAATTGAGGCTTCTAAAAAGGCACTTAAATGTAAACCTCTATTTGCTGACCCATACAATAATATCGCCGCAATTTATGTTCGTCAGGAAAGATATGATGAAGCGATAAAAGAAATGGAGCAAGCCTCCCAACTTTTCCCCGATGACCCGAATTATCTCCGAATTTTAGGTGAACTATACCATGTGAAAGGTCAGACAAATAAGGCAATAGACTTATTGAAAAAGGCGATTGAATATAATCCGCAAAATCCAGACCCTTATGCCAAACTGGGCAAGATTTACTTTGACCAAAAAAGATATAAAGAGGCAGAAACTCATTTTAAAAAGGCAATCTCGTTAGATGCAAAAAATATCTTTGCCCGTAATAACTTAGGCACTATCTATATCAATCAACAAAGGTTTGGAGAAGCCAAAGACGAATTTGAATCTGTTTTAAAGGTTGATTTACAAAATAACTATGCCAGAGAAATGCTGGCAATAATCAGAGGACAGTAATCTATTCTCTGGTGATCGATGCTGATGTGGAGAAAAATATGGGAATCACGAAAGAACAAATTGAGAAAACTATAGCCATAGCAAAAAAATATGGTGCTAAAAAATTGATTCTTTTTGGAAGTGTTCTGGAAGAATCTGGACAGGCAAGAGATATTGATCTGGCATGTGATGGAATTGACGGCTGGAAATTATTTGAGTTTGGAGGTATTCTCGAACAGGAATTGCATCTATCAGTTGATATTATTCCTTTGAAGCCAGGAACACGATTTACCCGATACATTGAAACTAAAGGGAGGAGTCTATTGTGAATTTATCAGATATTAGGGAGGAAATAGAAATTGAAATGGAATTGGTAGAAGCAACTATTAAGGAATTATTGTCTTTACGACAAGATGTATCAAAGAGGAATCCAACTGTGCGGGAAAAAACTGCCGCAGCTACTTTTCTGGCACAATGTTATACTGGTATTGAAAATATATTGAAACGAATCTGCAAGTTTTATGAAGTTCCATTGCCAACGGGTACTACCTGGCATGTAGATTTGTTCAATTACTTCTGCGAATCACCCAAGATACCATTGCCGTGTTTGTTCGATTCAAGCTTCGCAACTGCTCTTATCCCATTCCGTAAATTTAGACATGTAGTATTTCATGGATATGGTTTTCAATTGGAGTGGAAACAAATGCAGGAAGGTATCGAAAGAATTGAAGATATTTTTTACCACTTCAGGACTATTATCTATTCCTATTTGCAAACATTGGAATCTTATAATAAACCAATTATTAAGGAGTTAGGAGATGAAGCAAATCTCAAGAATTGTTCTCTATTGTGATAGAATTATTGTTGGTTGTCTAATGCTCATGGTATTTGGGATACCGCTGTATTTTGGGTTAAATGTTAATAGCCTTGATTTACAAAAAATAGCCTTTATGTGGACACTCTCGTTAATTATAGCCATTACCTGGATAACCAAAATTGTCTGGACAAGAGAATTTAACTTTGTCAGAACTCCACTTGATATTCCAATACTTGCCTTTTTGTTAGTAAGTATCCTGGCGACTATTTTCTCTATTCATCCCATCATTAGCCTGATTGGTTTTTATGGTCATCATGAAGGATTACTCATAACCATTACCTACATCTTTTTATTCTATGGCGTGGTTAATTTTATAAATAAAGAATTAATGCCCTGGATGATGGATGTTATTATTCTTAGTGGGGTATTGGTGGCAGGTTATGGTATTATTCAACATTATGGTCTTGACCCGGTAAAATGGGAATTATTTATGGGCGGTCGAGTCTCATCAAGTCTGGGCAATCCAATTGGTTTTGGGAATCATATCGTTATGGTTTTAGGAATAGCGGTATGTTTATTTCTCTCCAAAGAGATTATTACCAGGCGAAAAACTAAGCAAATTCCATCATCAAAGAAAAAGAAAAAAATGATTTTAAAACCTGCCCAACAACACAAGCCCATCGTAGAAATACCCTGGTGGATATATGGAATATGTATTGGTATAATTTTGTATGGGTTTGTTTTTTCTGGTAGTCGGGCGCCTTTTCTTGGTATGCTGGGTGGAATTGGACTAATAGGAATTTTATTAGCTAAGAGAATAGTTATCCGGAGAAAACAACTTGGAATATTTGGACTGATGTTTGTTGGTTATTTAGTGTTTTCCAATATAAATCCAGAGATTGCCATAATTGGTAGGTTCACAAGTATGCTTAAACCTCCGGTGCCAAAGGTTGCTTCACCTTTTGAAGTTGGCACTTTCACCGCAACCTCTATCGCTTATCGAACCCCTCGAATCTACCTCTGGCAAGGGGCATTAAACATCGTTCGTGAGCATCCTGTTTTAGGTGTGGGATTAGATACCATCGGACTTGTTCATTCCCGGTATAAACCCATAGAATCTGCAATGGCAGAAGGGGCTTATGCCACCGCAGCCAGTGCCCATAATGAACTATTAGATGTGTGGGTTTCCAGAGGAACAATTGGATTAATCATCTACCTCTGGATGCTGATTGCTTTCCTGGTTATTTCTTTAAAAAACTATTGGTCTTATGAGGGGGTAGAAAAATTCTTTATTACGGGATTATTAGCCAGCTGGTTTTCTTATCTTATCCAAAATCAATTTAGCCCAACAGGTATCTCATCTTCTTATCTTTTCTGGACAATTATGGCTTTAGGTATGGTATTTAGTGGAAAGCAGAAGTCGTTCGTCTTATCTCCGCTAATCAAAGAATTTCGATGGCTTATTGTTTTGACCACATTGGGAATAGGAATTGGGTTGTGGATTTTATTAGTCGTCCGACCCTGTATTGCTGATTTTAATTATGAACAAGGAACTTTACTTCAAACTATGCCTCAATATGAGAAAGAAACTCAATACCGGTTTGAGCGGGCACTAAAATATAACCCTTATGAAACACAGTACCATCGGGAGGTGTGTTCTATTTACCTTAATCGGGCACAAACTACAGGGGATGAGACCTGGATTAAAAAGACTATTGAGCAATCTAAAAAGTTAGTCAAATTTAATCCTGAGGATGGTGTGGGGAATTCTATTTTAGGGGCAGGATATTATCTGGAAGGCAAGGAATTAAATGAGGCGGTGAAGTATTTCAAAAGGGCAATAGAGATAGACCCCTATAACCCTGACCCACATAATACCCTTGCTTTAGGCTATCAAAGACTCGGAAAATATGATGAGGCAATTAAAGAATTTAAACAAGCATTCTGGTTAAAGCCTGATTATTCTATGTCTATTGAGAACTTGATGCGTCTCTATGCCAATATTGGTAAAGGTGATATTAGATCTGATATTAAGGAGGTATTAACCAGAGAATCTGGAGGGCGAACTAGCAGGATGAGAGAACGATTAGTTGAATTTTATCTTAAAGAGAATAATCTGGATGAGGCGGCTAAAGAATGTATCATAATTCTTCACCTTATGCCAGAAAATGTAAATATCTGTAGAATTTTAGGTAATATTTATATCCAGCAAGGAAAGATTGATGAGGCAAAAAAGGCATTTAATCATTTATTAAAGATTAAGCCAGATGATATTTATGCCAGGGAATTTTTGGCAAAGATGGATAAACAAATAGGGCTTCACGAAATTATAAAGTAAGTAATCGGTTAAATGGTAACTGGTAACTAATTACCATTCACCAGTTACCAATTACCAAAAAGAAGGAGGTATAGAAATATGAACGGATATAAAGTTGCGGTTGTGGGTGCGACGGGCGCCGTGGGGACAGAAATGATAAAGGTTCTTGAGCAAAGAGATTTTCCGGTTGCAGAGTTAAAATTATTTGCATCATCACGCTCGGTAGGGAAAAAATTAGAGTTTAAAAATCAACCAATACCGGTTTTTGAACTGACTCAGGATTCATTTAAGGGGATTGAGATTGCCTTGTTTTCTGCAGGTGCCTCACGAAGTAAGGATTTTGCACCTTATGCGGTCAAATCAGGTGCAGTCGTCATCGACAATAGTAGTGCCTTTCGGATGGATAAGGATGTCCCATTGGTTGTGCCAGAGGTCAATCCTCAAGATATTGCCTGGCATAAAGGTATTATCGCTAATCCTAATTGCTCGACTATTCAGATGGTGGTGGTCTTAAAACCACTTCACGACCTGGCTAAAATTAAACGAATAGTAGTTGCTACCTATCAATCTGTAGGAGGGACTGGTGCTAAGGCTATGCAAGAGTTACTATTACAAACAAAGGCGTATGTATCAGGAGATGAATTACCGATAGATGTCTATCCACATCAAATCTTGTTTAATGTTATCCCTGAAATAGGCAAATTTTTGGATACGGGATATACGGAAGAGGAGATGAAAATGGTAAATGAAACAAGAAAGATTATGGGCGATGAGAGGATTAGAGTTACGGCTACGACGGCCAGAGTTCCGGTATTTATCTCGCATTCAGAGGCAGTAAATGTAGAGTTTGAAAAAGAGATAACCCCTGAGCAGGCAAGAGAAGTATTACGACACTCCCCAGGCGTTGAAGTCATAGACAACCCTGCCAATCATGAATATCCATTAGTCATCAATGCCGCACATAAAGACCCGGTCTATGTTGGTCGGATAAGAAAAGATACCTCTGTTGAACACGGATTAGACTTATGGATAGTTGCTGATAACATCCGCAAAGGTGCGGCACTAAATGCCGTCCAGATTGCGGAGGAGTTGATTAAGGAGGGAACTAAAATATGAAATTTATAGCTGATTTTCATATCCATTCTAAATATTCACGCGCCACAAGCCCACAAATGGAGATACCGACTTTAAGTAAATATGCCAGACGAAAAGGGATAGCCTTAATGGGCACTGGTGATTGGACACACCCTGTCTGGCTATATGAATTAAAAAAGGTATTAGAACCAGTTAGTTATGGGTTATTTAAGTATGAGGATACTTTTTTTATGCTCACCGCGGAGGTGTCTAATCTATTTAATCGGAAAGGTAAAGGGAAGAAGGTTCATAATATTATCTTTGCCCCATCTTTTGAGAGCGTTGAAAAAATAAACAGCCATCTTGAAAAATATGGTGATTTAAGTGCTGATGGCAGACCAATGCTTTCCTTAGATGCAAAAAATTTAGTTAAAATAATCCTTGATATTGACCCAGATTGCTTTGTTGTTCCAGCACATGCCTGGACTCCCTGGTTTTCTGTATTTGGCTCTAATTCTGGATTTGACTCGGTAGAAGAATGTTTTGAAGAAGAAACACGGAATATCTATGCCTTAGAGACCGGCCTTTCATCTGACCCACCAATGAATTGGCGATTATCCGAATTAGACCAATATACACTTATCTCTAATTCTGATAGCCACTCTCCGGCTAAAATAGGTCGAGAGGCAAATGCCTTTGATTGTGAGATAAATTACAAAGAAATAATTGATGTTCTGAAAAGAAAGGATAGAAATAAATTTCTGTTCACCATTGAGTTCTTCCCGGAAGAAGGAAAGTATCATTATGATGGACACAGGTTGTGTAATCTTAGATTTACACCTGCCCAAACGAAGGCACATAATGGTATCTGCCCTTCCTGTGGTAAAAAAATAACGGTTGGTGTCGTCAATCGTGTTGAAAAATTAGCTGATAGACCCGAAGGATTCGTCCCGGAAAATCATATCCCGTGTAAACACCTTATTCCATTAGAAGAAATAATAAGTAAGGTGACTAAAAAAGGCGTTGGCACAGCCGCAGTAGAAAATGAGTATTTGAAACTCACACAATCCCGACATACGGAATTTGATATTCTTCTCTATCTTTCTAAAGAAGAACTAAGTCAATTTGTATCTAAAGAAATTCTTAGAGGCATACTAAATGTGCGAGAAAAAAAGGTGAATATCCTACCCGGCTATGATGGCGTTTATGGTGAAATAGATATACCATTAGAAGAAGAAAAAGAAGAAATAGTTCAATTAAGTCTATTTTAGTTACGTTAAAGGAAAAAAAAGGAAATAATAATAAATTATTGGTGCGTTAAAAATCACACTATCAAAAACATCTAATACCCCACCATGCCCGGGTATCCAGGTTGCTGAGTCTTTAACCCCGGTCAACCGTTTTATCTTAGATTCTAACAAATCTCCTACTTGCCCGCAAAAGCTTAATAACAATCCAATAATTATTGCCTGAATTATTGAGATATATCCTGTGATTAAACTAACAATGATAGAAGTCAAAATTCCACCTATTAATCCAGCCACAGTTCCTTCTACGGATTTTTTGGGGCTAATCTGTGGGATTAATTTGTGTTTGCCAAACTTCAATCCGATGCCAAAGGCAAAAGTATCGGTTAACCAGGTGATTAAGAATAATAACACGATGTAGAAACTACCATTTTGCAAGTGTTTTAATAAAAGAATATGATTGAGTAAATAACTAATATAGAGCACACCGGCTAATGTTACCCCGATTTCTAAAAAATACCTTTTGATAAAAAAGGTTAATAGATAACCGATTAATAATGGGGAGATTAAAATAGAGGTTAGTAAATAAAATTGTGATGGGATAAAATGGGCAACTAAGGCAAAAAGAAGGCTAATGATTACACCAATAATTTTAAATGGTTTTATCTGGACTTTTGAGGATAAGGAATAAAATTCCATTAGTCCTAAAAATATGACGAGGCAGATTATTAATAATAAGAAAAGGGTATTTTTTGAGAAGATACAATAAATTAATATCGGAACAAATATAACTGAAGTAATTATTCTTTTAAATGTAGAACTCACTTTTTCATCTCCAATATCCCACCAAATCTTCTTTCTCTTTTTTGGTAATCGACAATGGCAGACAGAAAATGTTTTCTTGAAAAATCAGGCCAGTAAGCAGGGGTAATATAAATTTCGGTATATGCAATTTGCCACAATAAAAAGTTGCTAATTCTCATCTCGCCACTTGTTCGAATAAGTAAATCTGGTTCTGGTAAATTTGCTGTAGAGAGATATTTTTCAAACAATGGTTCATTGATGTCTTCTGAACTGCATTTTTTGTTTTCAATATCTGCAGTTAATTTTTTAATAGCATCAATAATATCTGCCCGACCACTATAATTCAGGGCAATATTTAATATTAAACCGGTGTTATGAGCCGTTTTCTCCGTTGCCCATTTTAAATCTTTAATTATCAAGTCTGATAACTGCTCGATTCTCCCAATGAAATTCAATTTAACATTATCTCGGTTTAATTCACCAGTCTCTTTGCGTAAATATTCTCGCAAAAGATTCATTAAGGTATTAACCTCTTTTTGAGGTCTGGTCCAATTTTCTGTCGAAAAAGCATAAAGAGTCAAAACCTTAATTCCTAATTCACCGCATAACTTAACAATCCTTTTAACCGTTTTCATTCCCGCACGGTGGCCAGCAACTCGCGGCAATTTTTTCCCTTTTGCCCATCTTCCATTTCCATCCATAATAATCGCAATATGTCCTGGTAATTTATCTTTATCTATGAGAGACAATAACTGAAATTCATCTTTGGGGATGGACATTATCCTTCTAAAATCTCCTTTTCTTTACTCGCCAGCAATTGGTCTATTTTCTCTATGAATCTATCGGTTATTTTTTGGATTTCATCATGGCCATGTCTTGATTCATCTTCGGATATTTCTTTATCCTTTTCCTTTTCTTTGATCTGGGAATTAATCTTGTGTCTGATATTGCGTATTCCAATTCTTCCTTCTTCTGCTTTTTTCTTAATCACTCGGTCTAACTCTTTTCTTCGTTCCTGGGTCAATGAAGGGATGGAGATTCTAATTACATTTCCATCAGTATTTGGCATAAGGCTTAAATCGGACTTAATAATTGCCTTACAAATAGACTCCGTAACAGATTTATCCCAGGGGGAAATAAGAAGGAGTCGTGGTTCTGGGACAGAGATAGTGGCAAGTTGATGAATGGGCATCTGACTACCATAGCATTCTACCCGAATATGTTCAACAAGAGAAGGTGAGGCTTTACCTGTTCGGATTGTGGCAAATTCATTTTTTGTTGCCTCCACAACCTTTGTCATTTTCTCTTCTGCTTCTTTATAAATATTTTTTAGCATAAATTTTATCCCCTCCTTTTTAGGTAACCGTTCAGCCACAGAGGCACAGAGTTCACAGAGAATTAGAGAAATTAGTCACAAATGGACACGAATTATAGCACTTATTAATCGAAATTTAACATAGATATGGCTATGAAATTCCAAATCACAAATTCCAAATTCCAAACAAATTCGAATGACCAAAATTCAAAACATTACCCCCCATAGTTTGGTATTTAGGACTTGGAATTTGGTGCTTATTTGAGATTTGGTGCTTGGAATTTGGGATTTTTTCCTTATCCACTCTGAGTAAAATTTTGACTAATAACTGCTATATTCCCTCTCTGTTCTCTGTGACTCTGTGGCTATATCCCTCAACGGTTACCTTTTTAGTTGGTAATTAGTTAAATGGTAGCTGGTAATTAGTTACCAGTTTTATGAAACAATAGTTCCAATCTTTTCTCCTAAAATAATATTAAGCAGGTTATTGGGTTTTAATAGATTAAAGACAATTATGGGGATGTTATTTTCCATACATAAAGATATTGCGGTGAAATCCATTATTCGCAATCTTTCGTTAATGACCTCCATATAGGATATTTTATCATATTTAACTGCATCGGGATATTTAACCGGGTCTTTAGAAAAGATACCATCTACTTTAGTTGCTTTCAGGATAACCTCAGCCCCAATTTCTGCGGCTCGAAGTGCCGCGGCTGTATCTGTGGAAAAAAAAGGATTACCTGTTCCTGCGGCAAAAATCACTACCCGTCCTTTTTCCAAATGCCTGATTGCCCTTCTGCGAATATACGGTTCAGCAATTCTTTGCATCTCAATGGCACTCTGGACCCGGCAAAAAACCTGCCGTGTCTCCAGGGCATCTTGCAAGGCAATGGCATTTATCACCGTGGCTAACATACCCATATGGTCAGCTGAGGTTCTATCCATTTGTGAACCATAAACACTCACGCCACGAAAGATATTCCCGCCGCCGATACTAATGGCTATTTCTACCCCCAGATTGTGAATGTCTTTAATTTGTTCGGCAATGGAGGCAATAACTTCTGGTTCAATTCCATAACCTTTTTTACCTTGAAGCACTTCACCACTGAGTTTGAACAAAACTCGTTTAAAGACAGGTTTTTTATTATCAGTCACCTTTTGTGTTTCCTTTATTTAAAAATCATAGTTAACACTGCTCCAGTTACAGATAAGATTAGCGGGACAAATAAACCAATTAGCCAATAAAAGAGGTGGTCAATTTTACCTGAAATTCCATCCATTCGTTTTTCGAATCCATCCATTCGTTTTTCAAATCCATCCATCCGGACTTCAAGTGCATCAATCCGTTGATTTATTTGTTGATTCCCACTTTTTATCAAATCTTCTAATCGTTGAATTTCTGCGACAAACCTTTTCTCGCGTTCATCTATAAATCTATCATAATAAGGTGGAAGTGTATATTCTTTATAAGCTACTGATTCTCCTGGCATTGCCTATCCCTCCTTAATTTTCTCACCAATCGCATAGCGAACAAACCTGCGAATGGTTATGTTTTCTCTTAATTTGGCAATCACACTCGCCACATAGTCAGAAACAGTTATAGCGGGGTCTTTAATATAAGGTTGTTCCAACAAACAGATTTCCTTATAATATTTTTCCAATCTGCCTTCAACAATTTTATCCCAGAATTTTTCTGGTTTACCTGATTTTTTCGCCTGTTCTATGTAAATTTCCCTTTCATTGGCAACCATTTCTTCTCTAACCTGGTCTTTGGAGACAACATAAGGATTAGAGGCGGCGATTTGCATGGCGATATTTTTCACTAATTCTTGAAATTCAGAATTTTTAGCCACAAAATCTGTTTCACAATTAATTTCAACCAACACCCCAAGTTTTCCACCAGGATGGATATAAGAAAATATTGTTCCTTCTTTGGTTTCGCGGACTTGTTTTTTCTTTGCTTCGGCTAATCCCTGTGTGCGTAAAATTTTCAATGCCTCTTCAACAACTCCATTAGCCTTTTGTAATGCCTCTTTGCATTCCATCATCGGTGCTCCGGTAATTTCGCGGAGCTGTTTTACTTGTTCTGCACTAATAACCATAATTTTTCTCCTTTCTTAATCTTCCACTATTTCTTCTTTTTCCTTGAGTGTTTTTTCTATAAGCTCTTTGTCTAATTCCTCATAGAATTGTGGGAGTAATTCTTCCTCTTCTTCTAACTTCAGAAATATTTTTTCCTCTTCTTCCTCTACTTGAGCCGTCTCTTCTTCAACTGGTAGTTTATCTGCTAATCTTTTACCTTCCATTATACCATCGGCAATCACCGAGGCAATTAACTTCACCGAACGAATCGCATCATCATTACCAGGGATGCAATAATCTACCTCATCCGGGTCGCCATTGGTATCAACAACGCCCACAATTGGAATGTTTAATCTTCTCGCTTCTAGAATAGCTATCTTTTCTTTTTTCGTATCCACAATAAATAATGCCCCTGGCAAGGTTTTTATCTCTTTAATCCCACCCAATAGAATTTCCAATCTATTCATTTCCTTTTTTAAAAGAGCCACTTCCTTTTTGGGTAATTTTTCAAATACCCCTCCTTCCTCCATTTTCTTAATCTCATTAAGTCTTTTAATACTTTTCTTTACTGTCTCAAAATTAGTCAGAGTTCCTCCTAACCAGCGTTGAGTTACATACGGCATCTGACATCGAATTGCCTCTTCCATAACTACGGTTTGAATTTGTTTCTTTGTCCCAACAAATAAGACAGGCTTTTTTGTCTTAGCCGTTTCCTGAACAAAGCTATATGCCTCTTTTAACCCTTTCATTGCCTTTTGAAGATTAATGATATGAATATCATTCCTCTCTGAAAAGATATAAGGTGCCATCTTTGGATTCCATCGTTGGGTTTGATGACCAAAGTGCACCCCTGCTTCTAAAAGTTGTTTCATTGTAATCGTCGTCACTTATTTTATAACCTCCTTAAATTTGGTAAATGGTAATTGGTAAATGGTAATTAGGTACCCGTTACCAGTTAAATTTTGCAAAACCCTATTTTAAATTTTTTATAATATATCATATTTTAAAATTTTTTGCAAGAAAAAAATTTAAAATTAACAAAATTCTCGGTCAGCCTCTTGACAACTCTTAAAAATTATGCTATAAACTTATTAGTAAGAGTTCAGGTAGGATAAAAATAAGGAGAAAGGGAGAAAATGGAGAAGTGGAGAAAAGAAGAGTTAACTGATAAGATTATTAATGCCTGTATTAATGTCCATAAAAAGTTAGTGTCGTGTTGAACAAATAATGCACGGAATTTGATTCTGGTAACTATCCGTTTGCAGGTTACGAAACCTGATGATGCCCCGTGCAAAACTTACTCAACACGACACCAGGATTGATGTCCGAAAGGTGGAGCAAGAAAAAGTTTAAGCCATTTCTCCAATTCTCCCTTTTCCCCATTTCTCCTTGTTTACACTTCTAATGTATAGCCCTGAACGGTTACACTTATTAAATAATTGTTGATATACAGGTCAAAAATATACCTGAATAGATACAAAAATAATTGAGTTGACTGAATCAGGTTAAAATTTACGGGAGATTTTGTAAGATGAACAAATATATTCTTTTCATAATTTTGCTTATGAGTTTAAACTTAATTTCCTGCCAGAAATCTACATTACCAGCGAGTAAATACACATCTCTACGAGAACAAATGATTCAGGAACAGATTATCGCCAGAGGTGTATCTGACCAATTAGTCTTAAAGGCAATGCTAAAGGTAGAAAGGCATAAGTTTGTTCCAGATGAAGTAAAAGAAATGGCTTATATTGATAGCCCACTTCCAATAGGGGAAAACCAAACTATTTCTCAACCATATATTGTTGCCTTGATGACCGAGTTATTAGGGTTAAAAGGGGATGAGAAGGTGCTTGAAATAGGCACTGGTTCTGGCTATCAGGCGGCAATATTAGCCGAGATAGTCAAAGAAGTCTATACCATTGAAATCCTCAAACCTTTAGCTGATACTGCCCGCCAAAAACTACAAAAATTAGGTTATAAGAACATCAAAGTTAAATGCGGAGATGGATATAAAGGTTGGGAAGAATATGCACCCTATGATGGGATAATAGTTACCTGCGCCCCAGACCATATCCCACAACCACTAACAGAACAATTAAAAATAGGTGGCAGAATGGTTATCCCGGTTGGAGAATCATATCAAGTGCTTTTACTACTGACTAAAATATCAAATACACAATTTAGTCGTAAACCTATCATCCCGGTGAGATTTGTGCCTATGACTGGCGAGGGACAAAAAAGATAGAGGTAACTATTTACCCAAATGAAGTGCAAGGTAATCGGTAATCAGGTAATCGGTAATCGGTAACAACCAATTGATCTTTTCCCTTTACCGATAACCTGATGACCGATAACTGATTACCTGAATTTCACTTCAGATGGCTAAAATGTTACAGATAGAGGGTAACTATTCAGCCACTGATTAACTCAGTGTTTCATCCGTGTTCATCTGTGGCTGAACAGTTACAGTGAGGAATTATGAAATTCCAATTACTTAAGCAATCTAAAGATTGTAAAGCAAGGATAGGTGAGATAACCACTTTACATGGTAAGGTTAATACCCCTGTTTTTATGCCTGTTGGGACTCAAGCAACAGTTAAATGTATGAGTCCAGAGGAACTTAAAAGTATCGGGGCAGAAATTATCCTGGGTAATGCCTACCATTTGTATTTACGACCTGGAGCAAATATAATTCAAAAGGCAAGCGGTCTGCATCAATTTATGCACTGGGATAGACCAATCCTGAGTGATAGTGGCGGTTACCAGATATTCAGCCTCGGTGCGTTACGCAAGATTACAGATGAAGGCGTTAGATTTCAATCACACATCGATGGCTCTTACCATTTTTTTACCCCGGAGCAAGTTACAGAATTTCAATTAATATTAGGCTCGGATATAATTATGGCTCTGGATGAATGTGCTCCGTATCCCTGTGAATATGACCAGGCAAAGGAGGCAAAGGAGAGAACAACACGCTGGGCTAAGAGATGTAAGGAGAAGATACAGGAGGGAGAAGGCAGAGAACAGAGGGATGATTCAGCACTTTTTGGCATTGTTCAGGGTAATTTTTATAAAGACCTTCGGGGACAAAGTGTCGAGGAACTGGTTAATTTAGACTTTGATGGATATGCGGTTGGGGGTGTGAGTGTCGGAGAGCCAAAAGAATTGCTGTTGGAGGTGTTAGAATACACGACACCACAATTACCAGCGAATAAACCTAAATATTTAATGGGTGTAGGTCCGCCAGAGGATATTTTAAATGCCGTAGAATTAGGCGTGGATATGTTTGATTGTGTGATGCCAACAAGACATGCACGCACCGGCCAGGTATTTACCTTACAAGGACCATTAGTCATCAGAAATGCCCCTTGTGCGGATGACTTTTCTCCTATTGATTCGGAATGCGGCTGTTATACCTGCCAGAATTACTCAAGGGCATACATCCGCCATCTTATCCATTCTGATGAAATTCTTGGTGTCCGCCTGACCACTATACATAATCTTTACTTTTTCATTGATTTAATGAAAAAGATTAGAGAGGCAATTTTAAAGGATAGATTTTTAGAGTTTAAAAAGGAGTTTATGGAGAAACGCTCATGAGCCTGCGGCACACAAAGGACAATGAAAATATAGCACGGAGCGTGGAGCACAAAGCAAGAAACAGAGAAGGGGAGATGGGGAGAAAGGGAGTGAAATTCGGGATGCGGGAAGCTTGCAAAAGCACGGACGCAACCTAATTCGCTAATCTCTAATTCACTAATTCGCTATTTCCATTTCACTGACGCATTGCTGGTGTTACTTTATTTCCACCTGTGCGGTTAGGGTGAGAAAAAGAATACACAGGTCGCTCCTCTGGAGCTAATTATGTTGTTAAGGATATAATCTTTCTACAAACAGACCGCTCCTCTGGAGCTAATATAAATAAAGCTCCGTAGGAGCAATCTGTTTGTAGCATTCCGCAAAAGCAATATGTTTGTAGCTCCGTAGGAGCGACCTGTTTGTAGCATTGAATATCTGCTTCTTGCATTTTATTTAAACCTAACCGCACAGGTCGAATTTTTTTCTTGACACTCATTAGGATTTAGGATAAAATGTTGTAAGCGTTCAGTCACAGAGGCACAGAGTTCACAGAGAATTAAGGCAATTAGCCACATAAGGACACGAATTAACCTGTGACATTCGATAAATGTAGTGCGAACCTTTAGGTTCGCTTTCCTGTTTGCCAGAAGCGAGGCTAAAGCCTCGCACTACAAATCTTTTTGTGCATTCGTGGTCATTCGTGGTTATATATTCCCTCTGTGTTCTCTGTGACTCTGTGGCTATATCCTGAACAGTTACAAAATGTTAAAAACTTTCATAGGAATTGATGATGAACAAAGCAATGACTTATTTTTGGGCAAAAACTACTTCGGAGGGAAAACCCGGTATTTCTGTCTACCAGCATATGGTAAATGTCGGGTGTGTAGCATGCTGTATTGCTGAGGCTTTACCGAATATCATTAATCTTTTTCAGTTAAAACCAAAAGATATTGGATCTATTGTGGCTATTCATGACCTGGGTAAGATATCGCCTGGATTTCAGCGAAAGTGTGGACAATGGCTTGAAGAGAATGGTTTGACCAAAACTGAGCGCAACAAACCCGTCCAAAAGTGCTAAACTATAGACATCTCAAGAGAAGAATATTTTGAGTTGTTAAAGGAAGTGTAGTTAAATAAAAAAGGGGATGCGTTTTTGATAGATTTAGCAACTACTGTTGAGAAACGAAGGGGAAATGAGTCGAAAGAGTTAACAGCATTGATGGAAAATTTACGGATGAATGGCAACCGCTTGATGAGTACCTGCTAAATGTTCTCGGACTTGTACAGAAATTTGCAGAGGAATTCGGAGCCGGGGAATGGACTTATCTACCAATAGAAATAAATCTGTGCCGAAAGTGAGAATTTTCAATATGTTTTTAAACTTTGATTATATTGCTCATCGCAGAAAAAAAGATGGAGAAATACACTGGCTTTCCCATCATCTCGAAGCGGTTTCAAAGAAAACAGGTGAATTTGCTTCAAAGATTGGACTTCAAAAGCAAGGTGAGTTAATAGGGCTTTTACATGATATCGGAAAAGCAAGTCAGGAATTTCAAGAATACATTAAAGTATCTGTTGGTCTTGTTAATCCGGACGAAGATGAGTATGTGGATACGGTTGGATTAAAGGGAAAAGTAGATCACTCTACTGCTGGAGCACAATTGATCTGTCGTAATCTCGCAGAAAAAGGGTATGAAGCATTGTTTGTTTCGCAAATTTTATCGCTTTGTATTGCTTCCCATCACTCAGGATTACTGGATTGTATTACCCCTGAAGGTATAGATACTTATTCAGAACGCATGGGCAAAAGGGAAGAAAGATCGCATTTTGATGAAGTGCTCAAAAAAATTAGCAATAAAGCAAACATAATAAATCTGTTGCAGTCAGAAGAATTTTTGGGAAATGTTGTAAATCGATTCAAAACATTGAGAACCTCACTGGATTCTCAAGAAACACTATCTTTTAAATGTGGTCTGCTTGTACGGTTTCTATACAGTTGCCTTATTGATGCTGACCGATTGGATACGGCTGATTTTGAATCACCATCCTTAGCAAAAATGAGAAATCATGGTAAATATAAGAATTGGACTGTCCTAATAGAAAAATTAAACAAAAAGCTACAGCATTTTGACTCAAAAGGAATTAATGCCATACGGCAAGAAATATCAAAAGCCTGTTACGATTTTGCCGATAAGCCTAATGGATTGTATCAGTTGACTGTTGCAACCGGTGGTGGAAAAACATTTGCCAGCCTGAGATTTGCTTTGCATCATGCGGATAAACACAAAATGGATAGAATTATCTATGTATTGCCATATACAACTATTATCGACCAGAATGCCGAAGAGATACGCAAGGTATTAGAGGAAAAGGACGAAAATGGTAACTATCCAAATGATGTTGTATTAGAACACCACTCTAATCTTATGCCGGATAAAGAAACAGCCATGCAAAAAGTGCTCTCTGAAAATTGGGATGCACCTGTTGTGCTGACAACAAATGTGCAGATTCTGGATGCTTTGTTTGGTTCTGGCACAAGAGGTGCACGTAGGATGCATCAGCTTGCAAACGCAGTGATTATTTTTGATGAAGTTCAAACTTTACCGGTGAAGTGTGTACACTTGTTTAATACAGCCATAAATTTTTTGGTAAATAACTGTAATTCTACAGTTGTGCTTTGTACGGCTACTCAGCCGCTTTTGGATAAAATCGAACCGAAATCAAGGGCACTGCCTATTACAAAAGAACAACAAATGGTTTCTGATGCAAGACAAATATTTGATGATTTAAAGCGGGTTGAGGTTTATGATAAGACAAAGGTTGGCGGATGGAGAAATGATGAAATAACAGAGCTTGCAAAAGAACAGGTTAATAAATCAAAAAGTGTTCTGGTGGTTGTAAACACAAAAACATCAGCCCGGGAAATCTATCAACAATGCAAACAGCTCGAACATATTGAAACATATCATTTAAGCACTCATATGTGTCCGGCTCATCGCATGGTGGTGCTGGATCAGGTTAAAGCCTGTTTGCCTGACAAAAAACCTGTTATTTGTATCAGTACTCAGCTTATTGAGGCCGGTGTTGACATTTCTTTTGGCTCGGTCATTCGCTTTTTGGCAGGGCTTGATTCAATTGTGCAAGCAGCAGGCAGATGTAATCGTCATCGTGAACGATCAACTGGCGAAGCATTAATAATCAATCCGGCGAAAGAAAATATAGATATGATTGAGGATATTAGAATAGGTAAAGAGAAAACAGAGCGATTGCTAAATGAATTTAAAAACAGCCCCGAAAGATTTGGGAATAACATCTTAAGCCCTGAGGCAGTGGAACAGTATTACCAGTACTACTTCTATCAAAGAAAGGATGAAATGAAATATTCTGTTACGGCTAATTCTTCTGTTGGGAGGGCTGATGATTTGTTTAATCTTTTATCGGTTAATTCCCTGTCAGTAGATGAGTATAAGCGAATCAAGAATAAGCCGCCTACGATTCCTTTAAGACAGGCTTTTATGACGGCTGCGAAGTCTTTTCAAGTTATTGATTCTATATCGCGTGGAATTATTGTGCCATATGGGAAAGAAGGAAAAGAGCTTATCAATAACCTTTGTTCCATTCAAGGATTAGAAAAAC
Source organism: bacterium (assembly GCA_040755795.1). Taxonomy (NCBI): domain Bacteria; species bacterium. The sequence continues at coordinate 23,237 of JBFLXS010000010.1, forward strand.
AATATAAGTTAATTAGGCAAGCCCAGCGGTATTCGGTGAATGTGTTTCCGGATGTACTAAAAAGGTTACAAGAAGAGCAAGCTGTCTATGAAGCCCGGGAAAACTCAGGGATTTTGTACCTTGATGAACGGTATTATAGTGATGAATTCGGGTTAAACGAAATGCCGGTGAAAGACATGAGATTTTTAAATGTTTAATTGCCAGGGAGGTATTTATGGAAAAAGCAAATAAAGTAGAACTAAAAATCCAGGGTAAATACGCCCTTTTTACTGATCCGCTAACAAAAATTGGTGGAGAGAAATGTTCATATCATATCCCGACTTATGAAGCATTGAAAGGTGTATTAAGCTCGGTTTATTGGACACCGACTATTGTGTGGATTATCGATTGCGTCAGGGTAATGAAACGGATTAGAACACAGACTCGTAGCGCAAAGCCTGTTGATTATAGCGGAGGCAATTCTCTGGCTATCTACACTTACCTTGCCCATGTAGAGTATCAAGTTCAGGCACATTTTGAGTGGAATATGAATCGCAAGGATATGGCAGGCGATAGGAACGAAAACAAACATTATTTTGTTGCCAAGCGAATGATAGAAAAGGGTGGGAGAAGAGATATTTTTTTGGGTGCGAGGGAATGTCAGGGGTATGTAGAACCGTGTAGATTTGGAGAAGGGATAGGCGACTATGATAATTATGGCGAAATCGCATTTGATTTAATGTTTCACGGCTTTGATTATCCTGACGAATTTGGGAAAGATGAACTTCATGCCCGATTCTGGCGTCCTAAGATGATTGATGGCCAAATTGATTTTATTCGACCTGAAAAATGCACCATCCGAAAACTTGTAAGACCAATGAACGCCAATCCACCACAATCGGTGGGATTACAAGAGGAGGGATTATTCGATGAGCTGGATACAAAAACTGTATGAAACATATGAAAACTGTCAATCGATGATTGGAAAGGTTGGCGAAGAAAATGAAGTGCCGCTTCTCCCAATTTGCCATACAATACAGAATGCGCAGATAAATATTGTTATCAACCTCTCCGGCGAATTTGTCAGGGCGGCAGTTGTGCCAAGATCAGAAGCAAAAACTATTATTCCAGCAACCGAAGAATCAGCAGGAAGATCTGGTAAAAAACCTGCTTGTTACCCTCTTTGCGATAAGTTGCAATATATCGCCGGAGATTTCCTTGAATTTGGTGGAGAAGTTACGGTTGGTTTTACAGATGATCCTCATGAACCGCATAATGCCTACGTTAAGCAATTGTCTGACTGGTGTGATTCTTCATATAAGCATCCAAAAGTATTAGCAATACTGGATTATGTGAAAAAAGGTACTGTTGTGGCTGATCTTGTCAAAGAAGGTATACTACATCTGCGACCAAGTACCAGATTGCTAATGAACCAATGGTCAGAGAATGATAATATCCTGGAAATATTTAAATTGCTTCCGGGAGGTGTTGATAATAAGGGCAAGAAGAAACCCTGGCAGGCTGATGCCTTTGTGCGATGGAGTGTAGAAGTTCCTGGTGACCCGCAGTCGTCCATTTGGACTGATCCGACTATATGGGAATCATGGGTGAATTATTACGGAAGTGTAAAATCGGTCAAGGGGCTTTGCTATGTTACAGGAGAACAAAGATTCATGGCAAGCCAGCATCCCAAAAAAATTAGATACAGTGATGATGGTGCAAAAATTATCTCATCAAATGATTGGAGTGGATTCACTTTTCGAGGCCGATTCACAGACACAAAAAAACATAACACATATCAAACCTGTGGCGTTGGCTTTGAAGTTACTCAGAAATCGCATAGTGCTCTTCGTTGGCTTATCAGCCGTCAGGGATATCGTAGTGGAGATCAGGCTATTGTTGCTTGGGCTACATCCGGGATGTCAATCCCCAATCCTCTTGATGATCCTCTATCAATTTTGGGAGAAAAGAATCTTAAGAACGATGATTGTGGTAGCATATTTACCGCGCAGAACCTTGCCATCAAGCTGAAGAAAAAAATAGCGGGATATAAATCTGACTTGGGAGATGCAAGTGGTGTTGTGGTTATGGGTCTTGATTCAGCAACACCGGGACGTATAGCGATTACTTTCTACCGTGAACTGACAGGATCGGAATTTCTTAGCCGTTTAGAAAAATGGCATGATACCTGTGCCTGGATTCATGACTATGGATATAATCCTGAAACAAAAGGACACATTCGATTTGTCGGCGCTCCGGCACCCAAAGATATCGCTGAAGCGGCATATGGAAGCAAGGTGGACAATAAATTAAAAAAAACAACAGTTGAAAGACTTTTGCCCTGCATTATTGATGGGCAGCAGATTCCTCGGGATATTGTTGATTCAGCAATTCGTCGGGCAAGTAATAGGGCAGGAATGGAGGAATGGGAATGGAATAAAACGCTCAGTATAGCCTGTGCGATTTTTAGAAAATTAAACGAAAAGGAGGGATATGATATGGCTTTAGACGAGAACAGAAAAACAAGAGATTACCTTTATGGAAGGCTGTTGGCATTAGCAGACAGTCTGGAGCAATGGGCTTTGAATGAGGCGAAGGAGGATAGACAGACCAATGCTGCGAGGTTGATGCAGAGGTTTGCGGATCATCCTTACAGCACCTGGAAGATAATCGAGCTTTCGCTTGCACCCTATAAAGCCCGGTTGAAAGCAAAATCTCAAAAAAGACAAGTATTGATTGATAAGGTGCATGCTATGTTTGAGCATCCTGATGATTACATCAGTGACAAAAAATTAAGTGGTGAATTTTTGCTTGGCTATCATTGTCAGCGAGAATCGCTCAGACCAAAGGAGGTGGAAACAACAAATGAAAGCGAACCAGAAATGGTAACAAAAATTGATGAATAAAAAAGAGGAGGATAATTTCATGGGAACTTTGAAAAACAAGATTGATTTTGCAGTGGTGTTTAGTGTGAACGGAGCTAATCCTAATGGTGATCCATTAAATGGCAATCGTCCACGAACAAACTATGATGGGTTGGGCGAGTTGTCTGATGTCTGCATTAAACGAAAAATCAGGAATCGATTGATGGAGATGAAGAATGATAAGGATGAATATTTATACAGTATTTTTGTTCAATCAGACGATAATAGGGTGGATAATTACCGTAGTTTACGGTCAAGGGCAGAAGGCGAATTAAAAAAGGCGATGAATGACGAAAACACTTTTAGAGAAGAGGCCTGTAAGAAATGGGTAGATGTTCGAGCTTTTGGTCAAGTGTTTGCGTATGGGAGCGAAAAGAAAGGTGGAGGAGTGTCTGTTGGAATTAGAGGTCCTGTCTCAATCCATTCTGCTTTTTCGGTTACGCCGGTAAGTGTGTCCAGCATACAAATCACAAAAAGCGTTAGTGGTGAAGGAGACGGGGAGAAGAAAGCATCGGATACTATGGGGATGAAACATCGTGTTGATCATGGACTGTATGTATTCTACGGCGCAATAAATCCTCAGCTTGCCTCAAAAACAGGGTTTACCAATGAGGATGCTGCAGCAATAAAAAATGCACTCGAACATTTGTTTGACAATGATGCTTCTTCTGCACGGCCTGAAGGCAGCATGGAACTATTAACCGTTATATGGTGGCAACATAATTGCAAATCTGGTCAATATTCGTCTGCTGTGGTCCATCGGGCATTAAGCGTTGATCTTAAAAAAGGGATAAGTGATCCGAAAAAGATTGATGATTATTCAATAAAGCTCAAAGATATTTCCGGATTAACGCCGGAAATATTTAATCCGAACAATATTGTCATTGAGAAAAATTAATGTCATATTCATATACTGAAGACGATCTCCTTCCACTCTCGGCATTACAGCATCTATTGTTTTGCGAGCGTCAATGTGCGTTGATACATATTGAACAGGCATGGAGCGAAAACCTGTTTACTGCTGAGGGTCGGATTATGCATGACCGTGTTGATACAGGAAAGCATGAAACACGGCATAATATCCGGAGTGAATTCGCAGTGCCGCTTCGCTCGTTTCGGCTTGGATTAGCAGGTAAGGCGGATGTTGTGGAATTCCACCGGCAGGGTAATATGTGGCATCCCTTCCCTGTGGAATTCAAGCGGGGGCAACCAAAACAGGATAACTGCGATAGGGTACAGCTTTGTGCCCAGGCTATATGTCTGGAAGAGATGCTAAATGTCGAAATAGATGGCGGTGCCCTGTTTTACGGAAAGATACGACGAAGGCAGGATGTTGTGTTTGACCTGAATCTGAGGAAGGAAACAGAAGAGGCCTCTAAAAGATTACACCAGCTTATTGCATCGGGAATTACTCCTGCGCCGCAGTATTCTAAGAAGTGTGAAAGTTGCTCTCTGATTGAAGTGTGCCTTCCGAAAACTTGCAACCGAAATGGATCAGCAGGCAGGTATCTGACTAGGGCAATGGTGGAGTGAATAATGAAGAGACATCTAAATACATTATTTGTAACAACCCAGGGGGCGTATCTTGCCAAAGAGGGTGAAACCGTAGTTGTAAAGGTTGATAAAGAAATCCGGTTGAGGGTGCCTGTTCATACAATAGGCGGTATTGTCTGTTTTGGCCAGATAACCTGCAGCCCATACTTGATGGGCTATTGTGCTGAGCAGAATGTTGCCATAAGTTTCCTTACCGAGTACGGACGCTTTCTGGCAAAGGTTCAAGGCCCTGTTTCAGGCAATGTACTGCTGCGACGGGAACAGTACCGGCGTGCGGATGATGAAGCAGGGTCTGCAAATATCGCCAGGGCTGTCCTGACAGGAAAAATTGCTAACTGCAGAACGGTCTTGCAGCGATTTCTAAGGGACCACCAGGAGAAATCAAATACCGATGGAGTTAGCCATGCATCAAAACTTTTAAGTTCATCGCTACGACGAATACAGAACGAGAATTCGCTTGATGTTATCAGGGGAATTGAGGGGGATGTGGCACATACATATTTTAGCGTTTTTGATCATCTCATTACCTCCCAAAAAGAGGAGTTTTCTTTTTTGCAGCGAAACCGAAGGCCACCTCTGGATAAGGTAAACTGCTTGCTGTCGTTTTTGTACACACTCCTAATGCATGATGTCCGTTCTGCACTTGAAGTGGCCGGGCTTGACCCTGCGGTCGGTTTTCTGCACAGAGACCGTCCGGGACGCTATGGGCTGGCACTTGATATGATGGAAGAGTTCAGGCCATTCCTTGCTGACAGACTGGCACTCTCCCTGGTAAACCTCAGTCAGATCCAGGGAAAAGGATTTGAAGAAAAAGAAAACAGTGCGGTGCTTATGAATGATGATACAAGAAAAACTGTACTGATTGCTTATCAGAATCGTAAACAAGATGAGATTATGCATCCGTTTCTTGATGAAAAAGTAACCATCGGCTTGCTCTTTCATATTCAAGCATTACTGCTTGCACGGCATTTGCGTGGGGATTTGGATACTTATCCGCCTTTTATCTGGAAGTGAGGTAATGTAATGTTTGTGATAGTCAGTTATGATGTTTCTACGGAAGCTTCGGGACAGCGTCGCTTACGCAGAGTGGCAAAAGCCTGTCAAGACTATGGACAGAGGGTTCAGTACTCTGTTTTTGAATGCATGGTTGATCCTGCCCAGTGGACGGTTTTGCGTCAAAGGTTGCTTGATGAGATCGATCCTGAAAAAGATAGCTTGCGATTTTATTATCTTGGCTCTAATTGGAAACGCCGCATAGAGCATGTTGGTCTAAAAAAATCGCCTGATCAGGATGGTCCGTTGATTGTTTGATCAGAATGCGAACCTTAAGTTCACATAAATTCCCAGGAGGGTTCGCATTGGGTATAACATATTTAAAATGTGTTGGTTAGGAATATTGTTCTTTGACAATTGGAGATTAATTGCCATTAAAATTGGTGGTTCGCAAAAAGTGGTTGATTACCAGTTGAGAAACAATGAGTTATATGGAAACGGTCGCCCCCCATGCGGGGGCGTGGATTGAAACTGGAAAACCAAATGTCTCTTTTAGAAATTTTGCCGTCGCCCCCCATGCGGGGGCGTGGATTGAAACTTAGATGATTTTTTATATTTTTCCCTTACGGAGTCGCCCCCCATGCGGGGGCGTGGATTGAAACTATAATAGTATCATTACTTCCTACGCTTTGCCAAGTCGCCCCCCATGCGGGGGCGTGGATTGAAACAGAATAGAAAGGAGGAAAGAATGAAAAAGTTATTGTCGCCCCCCATGCGGGGGCGTGGATTGAAACAGAAGCCAGTCAGGAGATAGATATTTCCTGGCGTCGCCCCCCATGCGGGGGCGTGGATTGAAACTTTCGTGCCATCCTCTAATAAATAACCCGTCTTAGTCGCCCCCCATGCGGGGGCGTGGATTGAAACTTTCGTGCCATCCTCTAATAAATAACCCGTCTTAGTCGCCCCCCATGCGGGGGCGTGGATTGAAACAGGAAGAATTGAAACTATATCAAAAAAGATTAGGTCGCCCCCCATGCGGGGGCGTGGATTGAAACCTTGTAATTCTTCAAGGTTAGATGCTCCTGACAGTCGCCCCCCATGCGGGGGCGTGGATTGAAACTACTAGGTTAAATGACAGAAAGCAAGACAGCGTCGCCCCCCATGCGGGGGCGTGGATTGAAACCTGCACCAGAGGGAAAAACCTATTTTCCTTACCGTCGCCCCCCATGCGGGGGCGTGGATTGAAACTAGACCACGCCAGAAGACAACATTGTCTCAATCGTCGCCCCCCATGCGGGGGCGTGGATTGAAACCATAAAACTCAAGCCTTACAATCTGATTATTCCGTCGCCCCCCATGCGGGGGCGTGGATTGAAACCTGTTAAGTATATTTTTTTTGTCGCTTGTATGCCGTCGCCCCCCATGCGGGGGCGTGGATTGAAACGATTTATTGTTTCTATTATCTTTAATCGGCAGGGTCGCCCCCCATGCGGGGGCGTGGATTGAAACCACCTAAACCCTAAACTTTTCGCTTTTTCTCTAGTCGCCCCCCATGCGGGGGCGTGGATTGAAACTCTTACTATCTCATTTGAGCAATTTCAGCAGATGTCGCCCCCCATGCGGGGGCGTGGATTGAAACTTAATAGCCGTATCCCACGATTGATATTTCATTGGTCGCCCCCCATGCGGGGGCGTGGATTGAAACTCATTTATCATCTCCATAAGTAAATTTCAATGTCGCCCCCCATGCGGGGGCGTGGATTGAAACTATCATCATAGCTGACATCAGCTATGATGATAGTCGCCCCCCATGCGGGGGCGTGGATTGAAACATAAGAAATTTGTAATTGAGGAAAATCGGTTTAAGGTCGCCCCCCATGCGGGGGCGTGGATTGAAACAAGAAAAATTTGGAAGTCAAGCGGTTCATTTGACAGGTCGCCCCCCATGCGGGGGCGTGGATTGAAACACCCTGAACTCACCTAAAAATACTCTCTGAGCCGTCGCCCCCCATGCGGGGGCGTGGATTGAAACTCAATATGCTCGATTACCGCAGGGATTTTCGCCGTCGCCCCCCATGCGGGGGCGTGGATTGAAACCCTTCATTTCTTGTCTCCTTGTTTTAATATGTTGTCGCCCCCCATGCGGGGGCGTGGATTGAAACTTCTCGTCTTGCCTTTTCTTCTGGTGGGATCGTAGTCGCCCCCCATGTGGGGGCGTGGATTGAAACTCCAACAAGATGCCAGCTTTTTGCTACATCACTGTCGCCCCCCATGCGGGGGCGTGGATTGAAACTCGTGCAATGTTACCATAATATTTTGGTCTTCATGTCGTCCCCCATGCGGGGGCGTGGATTGAAACAATCGATTTGATACACTAATAGGACATCAATTAGCGTCGCCCCCCATGCGGGGGCGTGGATTGAAACTAATTTTGCAGGGAAAGTTACTGTTATCTTTGTTGTCGCCCCCCATGCGGGGGCGTGGATTGAAACAATCTCGGGCTGAAACCTCTGATATTACTATTCGTCGCCCCCCATGCGGGGGCGTGGATTGAAACAATCTCGGGCTGAAACCTCTGATATTACTATTCGTCGCCCCCCATGCGGGGGCGTGGATTGAAACTTGCTGTTGGCGCAGCTGTCTCTGCGATGACGATGTCGCCCCCCATGCGGGGGCGTGGATTGAAACAGATAATCAAGAAGCCGATTGTGATTTTTCAAAGTCGCCCCCCATGCGGGGGCGTGGATTGAAACACACTGATTGGAAAATAGAGAAGATAGGAAAAGGTCGCCCCCCATGCGGGGGCGTGGATTGAAACTTTTGACAAAAGGCATATATTTGATTTTTCCAAAGTCGCCCCCCATGCGGGGGCGTGGATTGAAACACTATAGAAAAAACAGAAGAGGATTATAGCTTGGTCGCCCCCCATGCGGGGGCGTGGATTGAAACTAAAAATAGAAGAAGTTAGAAAAGATGCAAAGAGTCGCCCCCCATGCGGGGGCGTGGATTGAAACTTTTTAAAAGTGGAATATTTTTTCTACGAATGAAGTCGCCCCCCATGCGGGGGCGTGGATTGAAACATTTGACAGGACAGGATAACATTGAGGCAAGACAGTCGCCCCCCATGCGGGGGCGTGGATTGAAACTTTGCAACGACAAAGTTGCACGAAAAATTGGAAGTCGCCCCCCATGCGGGGGCGTGGATTGAAACTTTTTTTAAGCGAGGTAACAGCCCACCAATGAAAGTCGCCCCCCATGCGGGGGCGTGGATTGAAACTTACCTCTTAAACCAGATAAGAAACCAGATAGGGTCGCCCCCCATGCGGGGGCGTGGATTGAAACTTGTAACTCCTTTATTGTTAAATTAGCAATTAGGTCGCCCCCCATGCGGGGGCGTGGATTGAAACTGACCTAGAATTTGAAGCAATTAAAAAAGTATGGGTCGCCCCCCATGCGGGGGCGTGGATTGAAACTACCAAAATTATAGCAAGTGATGTAGCAAAAAGCTGTCGCCCCCCATGCGGGGGCGTGGATTGAAACTATGCTTTGCTCTGCTCCTGCTCTTAAGGTTATCGTCGCCCCCCATGCGGGGGCGTGGATTGAAACAAGATTGCCAGACAATGTGGGCAGAGCGAGGGCGTCGCCCCCCATGCGGGGGCGTGGATTGAAACGGGCAAAAGAGATTAAGAAGCAGAGGGAAGATGGTCGCCCCCCATGCGGGGGCGTGGATTGAAACAGAAACGAAATGATAGGCAGGTAAATTAAATGGCAGAGTCGCCCCCCATGCGGGGGCGTGGATTGAAACACAATTTAATCTGGCGTGGAAGATGCCATATTGGGCGTCGCCCCCCATGCGGGGGCGTGGATTGAAA
>JBFLXS010000011.1 GCA_040755795.1 bacterium
AAGTTGCAAAAAAATCATCAGGCTTTTGAGCCTAATTTTGCCATCTTTGAGCAAAATAAACAGATTGATAAGGATAAAGAGAACTTTAGATAACCTCAATAGTAGCATAAAATTTACGAAAGTCCAGTTTAAGTAGTTTAAAATAAAGGAGATATGAAAAAATGAAGGAGTCATTAAGGTATTTAAATAATGCAAAGGAGATATTAAAATCTATTCCCATAGAAGATAATACCTATCTTGATATTAAGCCTGTCCGAGAGGCTTTTGCCACAGCATATCTGGCCATTCTTGAGGCAATAAACGAATATCTGATTGAAAAAAAGCAGATGACAAAGAAAGAGATTCCAAAGTCAGTGGATGGATATAGAGAAGCATTAAGAAAGCATCTGGCTATTCATAATGGAAAGTTGATGAGGGAGTTTGAAATGCTTTATGATGCTTTGCACATAGCAGGTTATTATAGAGGACTTATTTATAATACCCAGGCAGTCAAGGAGTATTTTAAGGCTGCAAAGGATTTTATTGAAAAAATTGGATAGAAGATGAACCGACAGCAAGGGGAAAAGAGATTAAAAGGTAGAATCGGTTAAGGGAGAGAAAGGATGTATAATACATACATACTTACTGGACTTTCGTAAATTTTATGCTATTTCTAAAATTCTCTTTATCCTTATCAATCTGTTTATTTTGTTCAAAGAGGGCAAAATTAGGCTCAAAAGCCTGATGATTTTTTTGCAACTTATTCTTTGAAATTGAGTTGATAAAAAATGCTTTACCTATTTTCTTCCTTTTGTGTCCTTTGCATTATTACTTTGTGCCCTTTGTGGTTTATCCTTTTTTAACCGCAAAGAACGCAAAGATTAAAGGTAAAAGGAATCATAGAAAATTCACGAAACTCCAGATTATATAAAAGGGCTAAATATTTAAAAAAATTTAAACCCATACGATAAAACAGGAGATAAAAATGCCTGATACTCAAGAATTAACAATTAATATGGGTCCTCAACACCCAAGCACGCATGGTGTTTTGCGCCTGGTGTTAAATTTAGATGGGGAAATTATTACCAAAATTACTCCACATATCGGTTATTTACATCGCGGGATAGAGAAAATGGCGGAAAATATGACCTATGCCCAATTCCTGCCGATAACAGATAGACTGGATTATTTAGCCCCTGTTTCCAATAACCTGGCTTATTGTTTAGCCGTAGAAAAATTGCTAGGATTGGAAATTCCAAAACGAGCAAGTTATATACGGGTCATCCTGACTGAGTTAAATCGAATTGCCAGTCATTTAGTCTGGATTGGCACTCATGCCCTTGACATTGGTGCTTATACCCCGTTTTTATATGCCTTCCGTGAAAGAGAGGCAATCCTGGATATTTATGAATTATTCTGTGGAGCAAGATTCACTACCTCCTGTTTTAGAATAGGTGGTTTACCACAAGATATACCCACAGGATTTGTTGAAAAGGTAGAAAAATTTGTTAAGATATTCCCCAAAAAAGTTGATGAATATGAGGCTTTATTGACTAAAAATGAGATTTGGCTCCGCAGAACTCAATTTGTAGGCATCATCTCTAAAGAAGATGGGATTAATTATAGCCTTTCTGGCCCTTCATTGCGAGGTAGCGGTGTTCAATGGGATATTCGTAAGGCAGAACCTTATTGCGTCTATGATGAGTTTGAGTTCGATATTCCTACGGGTAGAGGGATTGGGGATGTGTATGACCGATATTTGGTGCGAATGGAAGAGATGCGGCAAAGCTGTAAAATTGTCCAGCAGGCAATCACAAAAATTCCAGAAGGCGATTTTATTGTCAGAGAGGCAAAAATTGTTCCGCCACCCAAAGAACGAGTATTGACCGACATCGAGGCACTTATCCACCATTTTAAATTGGTTATAGAAGGGTTTAAACCACCAAAAAGAGCGGTTTATGCCTCCATTGAAGCACCAAAGGGTGAACTTGGATTTTACATTGTTTCTGATGGCTCAAACAAACCATATCGTTTGAAAATCCGTCCACCATCTTTTGCCAATTTACAGTCTATTGACAAGATGATTGAAGGTGGAATGATGGTTGCAGATGTCGTTGCTATCATCGGCAGCCTGGACATTGTTTTAGGGGAGATAGATAGGTAATGAATAAGACTAAGAGTCTGCTGGATGGAGATTAAATGAGATCAGTGCGAACAAAAATGTCAAAATTTACACCTTGTGAAAGTGATACAGATATTTACGAAGCACTCAGAGAAGTGAGAAAAGAAAGATATGTTAACCGCAGTAAGTGATACTAATCTGTTTAAAATAAAGAGGTGATAAAATGGTAGTAATTGGAGGAGCAAAGGTTAAAGAAATGATAAAGGAAGCAGTGAAGGATGCTTTGGAAGAAGAAGTGACTAGATTACGGTTATCACTTGTTCCTTATATTTCTGATGAAGAACAAGAAGAAATAGAAAACTTCTATGAAGAACCTTCAAAAGAAATTACAAGAAGTTTAATTTTTGGAGGATAAAGTGTGGAGAATAGACTTAAGTAAAGAGGTAGATAAATTTGTCAACAAACAAGGAATAAGTGATGAGGAAATAGCAAAAATCATAAGAAGATTTATAAGTTATTGTAAGGGGATGGATATAAATATTGATGTTAAAAAGATGAAGGGCAAGTGGGAAGGATTCCACAGGATAAAAATGGGTAAGATAAGAATCATATTGAAGATCAACTTTAAAGAACAAAGCATATTTATAGATAGAATAGATTATCGAGGACAAGCATACAAATAAGGAATATACAGAATTTTGGAAAGGTAGAGAGGTTGCTGGTAGATAAAGGACATAAAACTTACGGGAGGTAATTTCAATTGACGGTTACAAGTAAGGATGTGGCACAAAAATTAATAGATTATCTCTACCATCGGCTTACCTTAGAGGAATTAGTAAATTGGGCAGAGTCAATGATGATGGAATCTGAATTTGATAAGGTAAATTTTGATACCTTACGGGAAATCATTAGCCGTTTAGGACTAAGTGATGTGAAGGCATTTGGAATTACCTGGGAGGATTGTGAAGAATTTTTAAACCGTTTAGGATACGGTGTGACTGTAACCGTTCAAAAAAGATTAGTTTCTGTATAATAAGGTAAAGAAATGTTAAGTTTAACTATTGACGAAAAAGAAATACAGGTAGAAGAAGGAACAACAATCCTTGAGGCTTGCGAAAAAGCAGGAAGTCATATTCCAACACTTTGCTATGATAAAAGACTTTTGCCTTTTGGTGCCTGCCGAATTTGTATTGTCGAGGTAGAAGGAACAAGACAAAAATTCACCCCTTCCTGCACGACACCAGCAACTAATGGGATGGTAATAAAAACTACCTCTGCGGATATTATCAAGGCGAGAAAGACTATTTTGGAACTCTTGCTGATTAATCATCCTCTGGATTGCCCGGGTTGTGATAAAGCCGGTGAATGCCAATTACAGGATTTAGTCTATGAGTATGGCGTCGCAGAAAATAGGTTTAAAGGTGAAAAATCAAGATTGCCAATAGACCATCAGAGTCACCTTATCGAACGCAATCTAAATCGTTGTATCCTGTGTGGTAAATGTGCCCGGATTTGTGATGAATTACAGGATGTAGCCGAGGTTAGCTTTGTTAATCGTGGCATTAGAGCTAAAATAGGCACAGATTTTGACCGAGCTCTGAATTGTGAATTTTGTGGCCAGTGTATTGATATTTGCCCGGTTGGGGCGTTGACTTCTAAACTTTTTAAATATAAAGCCCGACTCTGGGAATTACAAAATGTTCAGACTATTTGCCCATTTTGTAGTGTCGGCTGTCATATTAACCTCGGAATTAAAGATAATAAAATATTTCAAGCAACAAGTAATGGTGGGAATCTATGCAGTAAAGGTAGGTTTGGTTTTGAATATGTTCATAGCCAACAAAGACTTACAATGCCTTTAATTAAAAAAGATGACCAATTGATTGAGGCAAGTTGGGAAGAGGCACTTGATTTAATCGCTAAAAAATTTAAAGAAATTCCGGCTAATAATTTAGCTGGACTTTGTGGTAGTCGCCTGACAAATGAAGAAGTTTATCTCTTCCAGAAACTTATGCGTGCGGGCTTACAAACTAATAATATTGATAATGCCGGCGGCTACGCTTACGCAGGGCTTATGGGATTAAAACAATCTTTAGGCTCTGCCGGGATGACAATCTCTCTTTCGGATATTGACAAAGCAGATTGTATTGTGCTTCTAAGATGTGACCTTTCAGAAACCCATCCGACAATTGGTATAAAGGTTAATCTTGCGGTTAAAAGAAATGAGGCTAAATTAATCATCATAAATCCGAAAAATATAAAAATGAGCAAACTTCCAAACCTCTCCCTAATCCACCATCCAAAAACTGAAATTGCCTTGCTCAATAGCATCATTAATGTCCTGATAAATGAGGGATTGGTAGATAAGGATTTCATTTCAAAACATACTGAAGGATTTGGTGAACTGAAAAAATCAGTTGAAAAATATACCCCCGAGGAAGTGTCAAAGATAACCGGGATAGATAAAGAACTCATTAAGAATGCCGCTAAGACTTATGGTAATTCACAAAAAACGATTATTTTGATTTCTACTGGTTTAAATTTACCTGGCGAGGAAGTCAAATTAGCTCAATCTGCCGCAAATCTTGCACTACTTACTGGAAATTCAGGGAAAGAAGGTGCAGGAATAGGAATCTTACTTGAAAAAAATAATTCTCAAGGCACAGTAGATATGGGGGCAATATCAGGATTTTTACCCGGTTATCAGGAAATAACAGATTACAAAACAAGAGAAAAATTCGAACAGGTTTGGAATGTGAAATTACCATCTTTTAGAGGACTATCTGCCTTAGAAATATTAGAAAAAGGTAAGGTAAAAGGGCTTTATATTGTGGCAGAAAATCCAATTGAAACTTACCCTGATTCAGACCAGACTAAACAGGCTTTAGAATCCCTGGAGTTTTTAGTTGTTCAGGATATGTTTTTAACCCAAACGGCTAAATTAGCCGATGTCGTCTTACCTGCCTGTTCTTTTGCCGAAAAAGAAGGGACTTTTACCAATGTTGAGGGGAAGGTGCAAAAATTGAATATGGCATTGTCCCCAATAGGTGAATCTAAATCAGACCTTGAAATATTTATAACATTATCAAAATTATTAGGTTATGAAATGAATTACTCTAATTCAGCAGAGGTAATGGATGAAATAAAGAGACTTATGCCCGAAGACAAACGAACTGAAAAACTTAAATGGAAGTTTGTGCCACAAACATTTGAAAAATTGCCCGTAGAAGACAAATATTATCCATTTTTATTACTAACAGGGCATACCCATTTTCATTCTGGCTCAATGTCTGGAAAATCACCCGCATTGATGGAGGTTTGTCAGGAGCCGCTTGTCGAAATAAATCCAGAAGATGCTAAAGCATTAGAGATTGAAAATGGAGAATTAGTCAAGGTCAGTTCGCGAGAAGCAGGGATTGAATTAAAAGTTAAAATTAACCATCAATCTCCAAAGGGTGTGATTTTTATACCACATCACCCAGGTAAAAATGTTTTGAGTTTAATTAAAAAAGACTATTTAGGTCCTACGCGAGTGCGGATTGAAAAGATAGAAGGCTAAAAGGAGGAAAGAATGAAGAAAATATTGAGTTTGGTAGTCTTGGGAATATTTTTAAATCATCCAGCATACGCAGATTTGAGTAAGCAGGATGTTGAGGAAATAAGAAAGATTATAAAGGAGGAGATTCAACATATAGATAAACGGATAGAAGGTGTAGATAAACGGATAGAAGGTGTAGATAAACGGATAGACGATTTAAGGCAAGAGATGAATACCAGAATAGATGATTTAAAGGATTTAATGCTTACGGGATTTGGTATCCTTTTTGCAGGAATGTTTGCTCTTGTTGGTTTTGTCATCTGGGATAGGAGGACAGCTCTTGCCCCTGCTGTCAAAAGGGTAAAAGAACTTGAGGAAAGGGAAGATAGACTTGAGAAGGCGATTAAAGAGTTCGCATGGAAAGAGCCAAGGCTTGCTCAGGCTTTAAGATCAGTTGGACTTTAAATATAGGAGGTAAATTATGAGAGACTTAAAATCTATAAAGGTAAAGGATGTAATGGTCAGAGGGGTATTGATTATCCCGGAAAGTGCCTCAGTATCTCAAGCAGTTAGAGTAATGGCGGATAATAAGGTCAGCGGACTGGCAGTTACATCTTCTCAAGAAGGATTAATCGGCGTTTTATCCGAAACAGATGTTGTCAAGGTATTTGGTGAGGATTTAATTAAAGTTAAAGTTAAAGATATTATGACAAAAGGGGTAATTGCTATTGATAAAGAGGAAACTCTGGAGAATGCCTGTCAGATAATGCGTCAGAAAAAAATACATCGGTTACTCATCCAGGAAGAGGTAAAAGGTGTCTATGGAAAGGAAGGGGAGACAAAAAAGTTTCCGGCAGGATTACTTTCTATATCTGACATTGTCAGGGTATTGGCTGAAAGTCAAAAGGGATAAAAATTAGTAATTGGTAATTTAGTTACCATTTAACCAATTACTAAATAGGGCTTCACGAAATTAAATGTAAGTAACGGATAACTAATTACCAGTTACCAGTTACCAATTATCAACAATATAAGGGTGGTAAATTAAAGGATGCGACAGAATATAATTATCTCAATTAAAGAACTTATAAAAGGATTATGCGTCACTTTTGGACATTTATTTGTTAAGTCGGTTACCTTGCAATATCCACGACAACGCTGGATTGTAGCCGATAGATACCGTGGATTGGAAAGATTAACCATAGATGAGAAAGGCGAGGAACGATGTGTAGGCTGTTGCCTTTGTGCTCAGATGTGTCCTTCTCAGGCAATAAAAATTGTTACCGGTGAGGGAACAGATTATAACAAAGAGGTTATATCTTTTGAAATAAATATTGCCAGATGCCTGTTTTGTGGATTATGTGTCGAAGCCTGTCCGAAAAATGCCTTGACTATGAGTGGTGAGTATGAATTAGCGTGTTATCATCGAACGGGAATGATTTACACTAAAGAGCTTCTTTACCAACCACCAGAGGTGACGAAGTATAGATAAACCATAGACCAAAGACCATAGACAGATAGAGAGATATTACCTTTAAAATCTGATTTCTGTTTTCTGACTTCTGATAAATAAGGATAGGAACAATGAGAGTTTTAGCAGAACAGATAGATTTTCTTAAAAGGGAGATTTTGCTTCTTGTTCCAGATGCAGTAGTTTATCTTTTTGGCTCACGGGTAGATGACAAAAAAAAGGGTGGAGATATAGATATTATGATTCTATCTGACAGGAAAATAAGCTGGAAGGAAAAAGCCAAAATAAAATGGCGATATTTTGAGAAATTTGGCGAGCAAAAAATTGACATAGTATCTTCTATGTTTAACGAGAACAACCCGTTTAAAGAACTGGTTTTGCAGGAAGGGATAAAGCTGTGAGAACCGAAGCATTAATGAGAGAAGAGTTAAAAAAAGACCTTAATAGGCTGGATATGGCAGTTAAAATGTTGCAACATTCATTGCAGGAGTGTGAAAAAATTGGGATAAAGACAGGTTACTCTCTGGAAGAGCTTGATAGATTTGAAAGCCTTACTTCGAGATTTGCCAGAACAAGTGACATTTACACTCAAAAGATAATGAAGGGTATAATCCTTATTTTAAGAGAAGAAGCAAATACTTTTATAGATAGAGTAAATTTGTTTGAAAAACTGGAAATATCCTCTGCTGAAGACTTAAAATTGATAAGGGATTTAAGGAATGAAATCTCTCATGAATATAGGGTAGATGATATTACTGAAATATTTGAGGCTGTTATTGAATATAGCCACAAGTTGATAGAGATTATAGAAAAAACAAAGATGTTTGTTGAAACGAAAGGCGGAAAAATAACGGAGTTTTGAAGATGGAGTTGTTATTCAATACGCAAGAATTAATTGATAGAATCTATATTTTCTTACAAAAGTTATGCTGGGATTATAATATCCCATTTATTGTATTAACTGTGGGAATTATGGTTATCGTGGCAGGAATACTTGCTGGATTTGTGGCAGTTAATACGATGATGTTAGTTTTAGCCGAACGCAAAATAGCCGCTCATATCCAGGATAGACTGGGACCAATGCGGGTTGGATTTCACGGCATTTTACAAACTGTAGCGGATGCTATTAAACTCGTCTTGAAGGAAAATTTAATGCCTAAGGTAGCGGACAAAGTTATGTTTTTCCTGTCACCGATAATCGTCTTTTTCCCGGCGATAATGTGTTATGTGGTTCTTCCCTGGTCACCTGGAATTATCGTTAGAGATTTGAATCTTGGGCTATTATATCTTTTAGCCGTGAGTAGTATTGGAAGTATTGGAATAATTATGGCTGGTTGGTCATCGGGTAATAAATATTCATTACTTGGTGGGATGCGAAGTGCGGCTCAGGTGGTAAGTTACGAAGTCGCAATTGTGTTATCTCTCTTAGGGATAGTAATGCTCGCTGGTTCTTTAAAAATGGGCGATATAGTTGATGCCCAGAGAAATATCTGGTATATCTGCTATCAACCACTTGGCTTTTTACTTTATTTAATTGCGGCTACGGCTGAGTGTAATCGTGCTCCATTTGACATTCCTGAGGCAGAGTCTGAATTAGTTGCTGGATTTCATACCGAATATGGTGGGATAAAATTTGCCATGTTTTTCTTAGCTGAATACGCTAATATGTTTGTAGTCTCGGCAGTTTGTGCTACTTTGTTTTTAGGCGGTTGGCAGGGAATACCCGCTCTACCTCTTACTTTACCTCCAATTCTATGGTTTTTAATTAAGACCTACGCCATTGTATTTGTTATGATGTGGTTCAGATGGACTTATCCCAGGCTACGAGTAGACCAACTAATGACCTTTGGCTGGAAATTCCTAGTCCCACTTGGATTTATTAATATATTTATTACCGGCTTGGTGATGGTATTTAGTTCACGAGGTATTTAAAATGTTAAAGGGCATTGAAATTGAAAATTTAAGGTCTATTAAGAAACAGGTAGTTCAGATTGCTCCGATAACGCTACTTTACGGTCCAAATGGCTCTGGAAAATCAACTGTTATGCATACCCTGGCAATTCTTAAAAATATTGTTCTTAATCCTAATCAAACTACTGATAGCTTTTTTAATCTTGGATTTAGCAATTTTGGTGGATTTGAACAAATAGTGTTTAATCACGCTGTTGATGAACAGATTAAATTAGGAATTAGTTGTGAATATAATTCACAGGAGTTTTTTTATAGAATTAGTCTGGGTAAAAAAAATGGAAGATTCGGACTCGTAATTTTACCAGAGAATATTCTCCTTGACCTTGAGATAACATTCCCTTATTCTACAAATCAACAAGCAACTGTAAAGACAGAGGGATTTTCAATAACCTGGAATGGAATTCTTGCTCAAGTAGAAGGAATACCGATACAACATCTAAGCTCCTTTAAGGAGGAGTTAACCAGGATGCTTAATACTCATATAGAGATTCTCAGGAAAACTGATTTTGTCCATCTAAAACGGGGATTTTCAAAACCGCATTATGGAATAGTTCCCATTGTTCCTACAGTATTTACAGAAGATGAGGTAGCAACTCTTTTAGCCAATGAACCATATCTGGAAGGGGAAGTCAGTCATTATCTTGAACAAATCCTTCAAAAAGACTTGCGGGTCAAAATGATACCAGGAACTAATCTCTTCTGGCTTAATACCCTTGATAAAACTACCGGATTAACCACAGAATTAGTTAACGATGGATTTGGCATCAATCAAGTGGTCTATTTACTGGCAAAATGTCTTTATAGAGATACAGCGGTGGTATGTATTGAAGAGCCAGAAATTCATTTACATCCAAAGGCCTTAAGGAATCTTGCTTATGCCTTAATCCAGATGACTAAAGAATTAGAGAAAACTATTATTATCTCTACTCATAGTGAACATTTTGTGTTAGCCCTACTTAGCGCAGTAGCTAAAAAAGAACTTGAACAGGAGAAACTATCCTGCTATTTATGTACAAAAGATAACCGCGAGAGTAAATTTGAATATCAACAGGTAAATAGTAATGGACAAATTGAAGGAGGATTAACCTCTTTTATGGAAGGAGAGTTGGAAGACCTTAAGGATATTTTAGGAGTAGAATAGGTGAAAAATAGAGGCAGAATGAATATCGTTATCGATGAGTGGATGATTCATTTTATATCACCTAAAGAATCAACACCTGAAAAACAAAAAATGGTGTTTGAATTTTTACAGAAAGTTTTTAAAAAATGTGATAAATTCGTTACGATGAGAGGAGGAAAATTAGAGAAAAAAATATGGTGGATAGCAAAAGAATCAAGTAATTGGAGACCTGAAATCAGGAGCGTGGTAAAAAATTTTATAAATCAATTCTGGCTTAATAGTAAAAAATTCTGGCTACTTGAAGAAAATAATTTAATCCCACTATCTTTAGAGGTAAGACAAAAAATACCAGAAGATGATTTGTATTTAATTAAAGTTGCTATATCAACAAAAAGTTGTATTCTCACTACAGATAATAGATTGAAAGAAAAAATGGCTTCACAAAAAGAACTGTCTATTTATCTGGTAGATGAATTTCTTAAAAATTACGATTGTTAAAGGAGAGATTTAATGGAAGGCATAGGTAGTATAATTACATTTTATGTTTTGGCAGGAATAGCCGTAATTAGTGCTATTTTAGTGGTTAGCTTAAAAAGTCTGGTGCATTGTGTTGTTTCTTTAGCACTCTTACTCCTGACCGTAGCAGGATTATACATTACACTATGGGCAGAATTTATTGCCATTGTTCAGGTATTAATCTATGTGGGTGCGGTTATTGTCTTATTTCTATTCTTAATTATGTTGACTTATAGAATTTCAGACAAAGGTATAAAACAAAGCAATGAACAAAAGGGTATTTCAGCTACTTTAGCCGGACTTCTGTTATTCCTTTTAATCACGGTGCTGACGAAGACAACCTGGAATGTTACTCCCACTTCAGAAGTGGCTAATACTACCGCTAAAATTGGCAATTTGCTTTTAACTACCTATGTCTTTCCCTTTGAGTTAATTTCATTGGTATTATTAGCCTGTCTGATTGGTGCTATTGTCATTGCGAAAAAAGAAGATAATTAGCGGATTAGAAATTAGCAAATTAATGAGTTAGAGACTCTATAGACTATGATAACGATGAACCATAGGGCGGCTCTATTGAAGTGCAATAGAATCGGAAAGGGTCATAGAAATTGCGAATTAAAGAAGAGATATTAAAACTAATCAAAGAACTTGCCATAAAATATTTTGGCAAGGATTGCGAGGTAGCTATCTTTGGCTCCAGAATTGACAATACAAAAAGGGGTGGAGATATTGATATCTATATTGAAACCTCAATCGCACCGGAGATTATTGAAGCAAAGGCAAGATTCCTTGCAAACCTTGAAATCGCATTAGGAGACCAAAAAATAGATTTGGTGGTTAAAAAAAGAAATGAATCACGAAAAGAACCAATCTATAAATATGCAAAATCAACAGGGGTTAGAATATAATTTTAGTCAGGAGAGATTGAAGTTTTACATATCTATCTGTAACCTTCATAGGAAAAGACTTATTTCGGCTATAGATGTCCTCCAGCAGATAGTTCCTTTAAGTATAGAAAAATATGAGGAACTTACGGAGCAGGAAATCTCATATATAGACCAGATGTCATATCGTTTTGGCAAACTTCAGGATACCACAGGTAGATTATTAAAGATTTTACTGGTGAACCTTGGCGAAGATATAGAAAACAGCCCTTTTATTGATGTATTAAACAGAGCAGAAAAACTTAAGATAATTGAGAGTGCACAGGAATGGATTATACTTAGAAAATTGAGAAATATCCTTACCCATGAATACAGCGAAGAAGAAAAAGATATTGTAGATGGTATAAATAAACTCTTTGAAATATCTAATAGACTGTGCGAGATTTATAAAAAAATAAAAACTAACACAGAACAGCTTACTGAATTAGCAAATTAGGGGATGAGTAAATTAACAATTGATGATGGGGATTGAAGTTAATAATCATCAAACTAAAATCATTAAAAAGGAAGGATAAAAGACAATGACTTTATCGCACTACCTTATTCTATCGGCTATACTTTTTGCCATTGGAGTGTATGGTGCTTTAACTCGAAGAAATGCCATTGGCATACTTTTGTGTATTGAGATAATGTTAAATGCGGTCAATATTAACCTGGTTAGTTTCTCAAAATATATCACACCGCAAGAATTGACAGGTCAGATATTTACCATATTTACCATAACCATAGCCGCGGCAGAAGCCGCCGTTGGTTTGGCTATCATTATCGCTATCTATCGCCATATAAAAACAGTCAATGTGGAGAAGATAAATTTGATGAAGTGGTAAAAAGAGGAGGTAGGTAAAATGGGAAGAACTGTTGAAAAGGTTGTAGTTAAAAATTTTGCGGATGTGGTATTGCAGACTAAAGGGATGATTAGAGAAGATGAAATAAGGACTGTTGAAATTGAGGGAATAGTGGATACTGGTGCCGCATATTTATGTCTGCCGCCAGATATAATTGAAAGATTAGGATTATTATATTCCCATACACGAGAAATATCAACTGCCAATGGACGGGTAAATCGCCGTATCTTTAGGGGAGCAATTATCATTATTCAGGATAGAGACATTGAAATGCAGGTGATGGAAAATGATGCATCTACACCGCCTCTAATTGGGTACTTGGTATTAGAAGATATGGATTTTGTTGTTGATACAAAATCACAGAGAATAATTCCTAATCCCGAACATGAGGGAAAGTGGATTACAGATCTTTATAAAACAAACCTTTTGTGTTTGTTAGAAAGAGGTCTTAAAATGATTACTCAACAAGATAAAGATGCCTTTATTTCAACATTAAAAACATTTTTTAAAGAAAAGGCAGCGGATTATAAAATTGAGCTGGTCTTTTTATACGGTTCATGGGCATCTGGTTATCCCAGGCAAGACTCCGATGTAGATTTAGCCATATTATTCGGACAAGAATTATCCGATGATGAGATATTTAACCTGATTATGGATATTTCATATCAGCTCTCTTTAAAGATTAAAAAAGAGGTAAATATACTTCCAATATATAGGGATTTTAGGAAACCGATGCTTTATTATAACGCCATTATTCTAAGTAACCCAATATACATTAACGATTTTCAAGAATATGTTAAGTTAAAGAATGAAGCTATATTTCAGATGGAAGATTTTAGTATATTTGGGATAAAATGGCAGATAGAAATGGCGCGGAAAAATTTGGAGGCACTAAAGTATGGCTAAGTTTGAGTATGCCAAAGGAAGAATTATCGAATTCCTCCAATTTATCTCTTACGAGATGAAGGAATTTGATACAAGATATGCCGATAAGACATGGGAGGAATATGAGAAAGATAGAGAACTTCAGAAGATTATGGAAAGGACGGTTGAAAATATCCTTACTGCACTTATTGAAATAAGTGGGAGTATTCTTACACAAGAAGATATAGTAGTTGAAAATTACGCTGATGCGTTAAAAAAATGTGCTAATTTATTTAACCTTACCGCCGAAGAACAACAAGATATAGAAAAATTAGCTAATATAAGAAATCGATTAGCACATAGGTATCTTAATCTTAAATGGCAGGTCATAAATATGTATAAAACTAATTGTAATTTAATTCAGAAATTGTTAACTTGTATATTGAAAAGAGAAGAAAGTAAAGAAGGGGAGATGGAGAGAGAAGGGTTGAAATAATGCTAAAGCTATTTGATAGCCAAAGGCTATAAGCCAATAGCCAATAGAGGTTGTGAACTTGATGGAAGAAACAAGAAATGGGAGAAACAAGTTTTGTAGCATTTTTGACACAGGATGATAGAATTAGACATTACCACTTCAGCGTTAAGGGGAAAATAACAGAGTTCACTGTTCAATATGAGGCTTTTATTCTTGGTAAGTGGCATCCTGTTATTAGATATGATACTGCTCATGGATTTGCACATCTGGATAGAATGTATCCAGATGGATCAATAGAGAAAGTACCTCTTTTCTATTGGGACTATAATGAGGCATTGACCTTTGCCCAGTATGACATTAAGTCAAACTGGCAGTGGTATCGGCAAAGATATGAAAAGGAGATGAAAAGATGAACAAAAAGGAACTATTTGAGAAAAATTTAGTCTTGACCACAGAATTTAGCAGGTATGTTTTAGAACACCCTGAAGTTGCAAATCGTATACCTAAGGATGCAATAATTGTAATTCTACCTGAATATGATCAGAAATTGGCAGAGGAAAATCTTAAAATGGCAAGGCTAAGGAGAGAGAAAAATCAACCAATGATTCTTGTAAGGGTTAAAAGACTTGCTTCAGCAAGAAAGTCTAGATTAGTTAAACCTACAGTAGAATTAGTCTCTGCCTGAAAGAAGATTCGTAACTGTTCGGGGAATAAAGGTGTCAGGAGGGAGATTGGGGTGAGACCTTGATTATAGAATTCACTTATTAATCTTACTGAAATGAGGTAGTTTGGTAAGCCAGAAGAAAAGAAAAAGGACGGTGAAGTGTAGCGTTTGTCTAACAAGGCGTTGCACTCTGACAGCGAGGAGTGAGTCGCGATTCTGAAAATTTTATGGTTTATCAAAGTTTTATTTGCCTATGAAAGGTTAGTGATAATCCTCCCCGCTGCAGGTGAGCTTGATCGTTAGCCCCCAAGAAAAGCAAAACAAGCAGAGAAGTGAGGTCAGCGAAGAAGCGAAATCAGGAAGAAGACGGAGGAAGTCAGTGTGAGGTCTTGAGTGAGTTTTGATAAGGAGGTTTAATTATATGAACGAACATGATCCAATATTGAAGATTCGATTCGACGGCGAGGCGGTTGGACCGGGCAAGATCCCAGTGTCGCACCTTATGAAATTTTTATCCAACCTGAACAAGGCACTTCAGCGCACGGGAAGGGTTTTGTTTGGCGATATGGAGAGCGTTCGCCGGGGGCGGCAGCCGCACAACGTTTCGGAAGAAGTGGCTCTAGAACTGGTTTTGTTGACGCACGGCAGCCCGGCGGCGATACTTGGTTTTGAACATCGACAGGACCAAATGGCGTTGTCTGGCATGGAATTGGGACCGGAGATTATCGAAAAGGCCCTTTCCTGTCTCGGACAAATTCAAAAGCCTGGTGAAGTGATGCCCGAAGGATGCGACGCCGGCGTTTTGCTGGCTTGGCGCGACGTAGGAGTTCTGTTCCGAAAGGGTGTAAGTTCCATACAGTTCACTCTCAACCATCGCGAACCGCCTATGGTCATACCATTTACGCCTCAAGGTTTTGAACGTATTCAAGAGCGAATCAAGGGACCGCTAACCAACATACGGATCATCGAAGGGCGACTTCTGATGGCGGACTTCAAGGAGCACGGCACGCGTTGCCGGGTGCATCCATCCGTCGGCGAGCCGGTACTCTGCCTATTTGACGAGGAGCAGAAGGACGAAGTCCTCGAAGACATTCTTCAGTACGTCAGGATCGTGGGGGAGGCAAAGGAAGACCCTGTCACTGGCAAAATTACAAGCATCAAAATTCATGATATTGATCGGTTGGAGGATCGCGAGAATGAAGCCACCGATCTGTTGCCGCAAGGGACGCCGATTTTACGGCATTTCTGGGAGTCGCCAACGCTGGATGAACTGGCCTATTCTCAAAACGTGCAGCCGCTGGTGGATGTTCGGGCGCTGTTCGGTACGTGGCCGGGCGAAGAGAACGATGGATTCGAGGCAGCAATTGACGAATTGCGGCATCAGTCCATAGCGGGAGGTGGCGTTTCATGAGCGACGCGAAGATCATCCTCGATACAAATATTGTCTCCTACCTGATGAAGGGAGGCCCACTGGCCAAAGTGTATGCGCCGCGTGTTCAGGGAGCATTACTTGCCATTTCGTTTATCACCGTTGGCGAAATGTACTACGGTGCGGAAAAAGCACACTGGGGCGAGAAGAAGCGGAAGGAACTGGAAACGACCCTGCGCAATTTCGTTGTGATCCCTTATGACCATGAGATCGCCCCCTGCTATGGCAGGCTTGCGGCAGAGAGAAAGCGAGCCGGAAAACCCATGTCGTTGCATGACGAATGGATCGCCGCCTGCGCCGTCCGACATGGTGTGCCGCTGGTGACGCACAATGCCAACGACTTCAAGGGCGTTTCAGCATTGGATATCATTACGGAACATATGCAAGGGGATTAGGAAGGGGGATGTTGTAACTGGAGTTTCGTGAATTTTTTTATGATTCCTTTTGCCTTTAATCTTTGCGTTCTTTGCGGTTAAAAAAGGATAAGCCACTTAATCTTAAAAAAACTTGAATATCGAGTAAAAGCAAATAAGACTATTTTAACAGAGAGTTTTAAGGTTAAAGAGATAGGAGTCTTTGGTTCTTTAGTGAGTAATCGGTAATCGGTTATCGGTAACCGATTACCGAAGTTCCCTGTGTCTCTGTGGTTAATATTACTTCAGATGGCTAAAGTGTTACCTATATTATACGAAGAGCTATTAATGGGGGGAAACAGCCAATGAGTATGAAAGATGGAATAAAAATTAAAAAGAAACTCACATCAGCGATTGAGTATTTAAAATCAATAGGATGTAAAGAGGTTATCCTTTTTGGTTCCTTATGTGATGGGACATTTGATGATACCTCGGATATTGATATTGCTGTATCTGGTGTCTCACCTCGTTTGTATTTTAAAGCAGTAGCAACTCTACCATCAATAATAAAATGGAAAGTGGACCTGGTTACGATGGAGCATATATCTAAAGAGTTAGAACAAAGAATTCGGAAAGAGGGAAAAATACTTTATGCAACATGAAAAGGTGATAGAGGATATTGGACTTGAGATTAAAAGAATTGAGAAACTTATAAAATCAGTAAAATCCGTGCAATCCGTGTACAAAAAATAAAATGGAGGTTTATTAATAGTATGCTTTCTTATACCTGGTGGGTACCAACCCTACCTTTACTTACAGTACCTATAATTGTATTCTTTACTCGAAAGAATAAGGATTTAAGTTCCTATGTTTCAATAGGGGCTATTTTTAGTTCATTCCTTATTTCTTGTGCGGTGTTTTATTGGGTGATGACCAACGGTAAGGCACAATCTGAACATTTACTCTGGTTTAAAACAGGTCTTACGACTATTGAATTAAGTATCGTAATTGACCAGTTATCTGCCATGATGATGGTGGTGGTGAGTTTTGTCAGCTTGATGATACAGATTTACTCAAGAGGCTATATGCGAGAATCAGATGGCAAACACGACCCGGGATTTTCAAGATACTATGCCTACCTTTCACTTTTCACCTTCTCTATGTTAGGGCTGGTATTAAGTAACAATTTTTTACAAATGTATATCTTCTGGGAGTTAGTCGGTGTCTGTTCTTATTTATTGATTGGCTACTGGTATCATAAACCCTCTGCCGCAGAGGCAGGCAAAAAGGCGTTTATCACCACTCGGGTAGGTGATGTCGGGTTTATGATTGGCATCTTGCTTTTATTTAAATTGACTGGTAGTTTTGGTTTTGAAGAGATTGGCGAGATAATTAAAGCCGGCAATTTACCTGCCTTACCGGGACTTACCCCGGAGCAAACCTTGACTATAATTGCGTTGTTAGTTTTCTGCGGTGCGGTAGGCAAATCTGCCCAGTTTCCTTTGCATGTTTGGTTACCGGATGCTATGGAAGGTCCAACCCCGGTTTCTGCCTTAATCCATGCCGCCACAATGGTTGCCGCAGGCGTCTATTTAGTCGGCAGGTTATT
Organism: bacterium; assembly: GCA_040755795.1. Classification (NCBI taxonomy): domain Bacteria; species bacterium. The sequence continues at coordinate 17,901 of JBFLXS010000011.1, forward strand.
TGGGATGTTTTTTGGCTCTCCAGATGCCCTTCTGGTTGTGGCTTACATTGGTGGTTTTACCGCTATTTTTGCCGCGACTATTGCCCTGACCCAAAACGATATTAAACGCATCATCGCCTACTCAACACTAAGCCAATTAGGCTATATGATGCTGGCACTGGGGGTTTGTGGCTATACCGCCGGGTTATTTCACCTGATGACCCATGCCTTTTTCAAGGCACTTTTGTTTCTATGTGCCGGCAGTGTTATCCATGCTATCCATACTAATGATATTTGGTCTGCGGGTGGTTTATTTAAACCAATGAAAATTACCGCCACTACTTTTGTGATTGCCGCACTTTCTCTGGCAGGTATTCCACCTTTATCTGGATTCTGGAGCAAGGATGAAATACTTATTAGCGTCTTTAATTCCGGTAATATGGTTTTATTTTCCTTTGCCATTATCACTGTATTTTTAACGGCATTCTATATCTTCAGGCTTTTCTTTGTTGTCTTTATGGGTAAAATGCATGAAGCCCCACACACTCATCACGAACATCATATCCATGAATCACCGGCAGTGATGACTATACCGCTGATACTTTTAGCCATACTTTCTATTGTGGCAGGACTTGTTGGTTCACCCTTGTGTGGTAATTGGATTGGCAAATTCATTCATTTTGAAGGATTGCATACCAGTCATTCAGGCACTGAAAATATAATGTATCTGGGATTATTTATGGCCTGTCTGGGGATATTTGTGGCATGGGTAGTTTATGGAGCCAAATGGGTCTCATGTGAAAAAATAGCAAAGGCATTTTATCCATTCTATCAACTATCATTTCATAAATACTGGGTAGATGAACTCTATGAGATTATATTTGTTAAGCCGTTACATCGATTTACAAAGTGGACGCTAATTTTTGACTTACGGGTAATCGATGGTTTAGTCAATGGTGTTGCCTGGTTTTCACGAGGTCTGGGAATGATATTGAGAATCTTGCAGACAGGCCTGGCACAATCTTATATGCTGGTTATTATTCTTGGAATTGTATGCTTTTTGGTGTTTAAGTTATTTGGATAAAGATGTATGAAACTTTTAATAAAAAATGGACTTATTTTACAACCCGGGGGTAGAGGTGTAACTGATGAACTTGATATTTTAATCGAAGACTATAAGGTTAAAAAAATTGATAGAGATATTGTAAATGAAGACGCCTTAATTATAGATGCAAAAAATAAATTAGTTGTCCCTGGTCTTATTGATGTCCATGTTCATTTTAGAGAGCCAGGACAGGAATACAAAGAAAATATTTATACGGGTTCGTGTGCGGCGGTCAGCGGCGGATTTACTACAGTTATCGCCGAACCTAATACTAACCCCCCAATTGACACGGCTTCACGACTTAAAAATGTTTTAGAAATTGCGCGTGAACAAAGCCTGGTTCATTTCTTTTCAAAGGCTTGTATATCAAAAAGAATAGACGGGAAGAGGTTGGTAAATGTTCCCCAATTAAAACAAGCGGGGGCTAAAGCACTTTCGGATGATGGTCAACCTGTTGCAAGTAATAAATTAATGAGAAACGCCCTTATTAAGGGTAAAGAATATGATATCCTGATTACCCCCCACTGTGAAGAATCGGAATTATATCGTCAAAGAATGATAGAGAAATTAGGAAGACAGTTTGCATTACTTGAACCATATACCGCCGAGGATAGATTTATTGAGCGTGATATTAAATTAGCGGAGGAGACAGACGCAAATATTCATATTTCACATGTTAGTCTTGCTTCATCGGTAAAAAAAATTGCACAAGCCAAAAAACGAGGGGTAAAAATTACGGCAGAAGCAACACCGCATCACTTTATTCTGTCAAAAGAGAATGAAAAGGAGATAGGGACTAATGCAAAAGTAAATCCTCCACTAAGAGCTAAAGAGGATGTAGAAGCAATAAAAGAGGGTTTGTCAAACGGCATAATTGATATTATTGCCAGTGACCATGCTCCTCATACACCGGCAGAAAAAACTGTTCCGTGGGAGCAAGCACCTTTTGGAATTATTGGTTTAGAAACGACTTTAGGTTTAGTCCTTACTTATTTAGTTAAGCCAGGTATTTTAACGCTCAAACAAGCAATTGAAAAAATGACTATCTTGCCCGCTAAAATTTTTGGACTTGCAGAGGCTGGATTTGGAACTCTTACACCAAATATATCTACAGATATAACCATAATAGACTTAGAGAAAAAATGGAAGGTAGATGTTGATAAATTTTATTCAAAGGGAAGAAACTGCCCCTTTAACGGTTGGGAACTTCAAGGGAAAGCAACCACAGTCATAGTTAAAGGTCAAGTTATGATGAAAGATGGAGATATTTTATAACGGTTCAACCACTGATTAATACGGATTAGCGTTGGACAACTATATATCTGTTGTATACTGGAAATTTGAACCGAAAATGATTGGAATATGTTTGGCGTTTATTGCAGGCGCAGTTTTGTTAGCAAAAGTTTTAGTGAAAAATGGACACTGGAATCGTTAGCTGAGACGATAGCGTTAGGGAGGAGTAAAAATGAGAGAAGTGATTATTTATCCTGGTGAAGATGGTTATTGGGTAGTTGAATGTCCGAGTTTACCTGGTTGTATCAGTCAAGGAAGAACAAGAGAAGAAGCCATAATCAATATTAAAGAAGCAGTTAAGGGATATATTGCCGCCTTTGAAGAAGACGGATTGCTTGTTCCTGAGGAACGGTTTGAAACAATGGTGGTGGCAGTGTGAGCAAGTTACCGAGGATTTCTGGACGCGAGTGTGTCAAAGCACTTGGCAAAATTGGATTTTACATGAAACGGCAGGAAGGAAGCCATATGATTTTGCGTCGGGATAATCCTTTCGCTCAGATAGTCGTTCCTGACCACAAAGAATTAGATCGAGGAACATTACGAGCAATTATCAGACAAACCGCTTTTAGTCTACCTGAGTTTGTAGACTTACTGTAATGTCACTGGTTCACTTATTTTATGCTGGGAATGAATCTTTGAATTAAGGAGACAAGATTTATGAATATTCCTATTTTATCATTAATTATTTTTATCCCATTAATCGGTGGAATTCTGGTACTATTTTTTCCAAAGGATATGGATAAACAAATTAAGATAACTGCGACGACCATAGCCGCTATCCCGGTTATTTTGACTGGCTGGGTATGGTGGCTGTTTGACCAGAGGACAGCCGGGGTCCAATTCATGGAAAAGGTAGATTGGATTCCGTCATTTGGCATTAGCTATCTTGTCGGTTTAGACGGATTAGGGCTACCTATGGTCATTATCACCAGTCTGCTTTCTCTTTTATCCTTAACTATTTCCTGGAATGTTAATGTCCGTGTAAAGGAATATTTTGCCTTATTTTTAATCTTAGAGGCAGGGATGTTAGGGGTATTTATGGCATTAGACCTGTTTGTGTTTTATATCTTTTGGGAGTTGGTGTTAGTGCCAATGTATTTTATCATTGGTATTTGGGGAGGACCAAGAAAGGAATATGCGGCGATTAAATTCATTCTTTACACCCTCATTGGCAGTCTTTTTATGCTGTTAGGCTTTCTGGGGATATATTTTAGCGTCCAGCCGCATACATTCAATATATTGGAATTATCCCAGAAACCGCAAATCTTCCAATCTACATTTGTCGCCAACATAGTTTTTTTAGCCCTTTATGTGGGGTTTGCGGTAAAGATTCCGGTGTGGCCATTCCATACCTGGTTACCAGATGCTCATGTAGAGGCACCAACCGCAGGCAGTGTAATTTTAGCTGGCGTCTTGTTAAAAATGGGAGCTTATGGTTTTTTGCGGGTTAGTCTGCCTATTTTACCCGAATGTGCCAAATATTTCGCCTATTTCCTGGCAATCCTCGGGTTGATAAATATCATTTATGGAGCCTTTGTGGCTATGGCACAAACAGACCTGAAAAAGATGATTGCCTATTCGAGTATAAGTCATATGGGCTATGTTTTATTAGGGATGGCGTCGCTAACTCCAACCGGACTTAATGGTGCCTTGATGCAATGCTTTACCCATGGAATTGTTACCGGTTCTTTATTTATGTTGGTTGGGGTGATTTACGACCGTGCACATCTGCGAGACATCAATGCCTTTGGCGGCATAGCCAGGGTAGTGCCTGCGTATGCCTCCATTATGGGTATTGCCGTTATGGCTTCATTAGGATTACCAGGTTTAGCCGGATTTATCGGTGAATTATTATGTTTCTTAGGGGCATTCCCGGTATTTTCTATCATTACCGCGGCGGCGGTATTTGGTGTCTTAATCACGGCTATTTATCTTCTCTGGATGTATCGTCAGATATTCTTTGGCGACCTGAATGAAAAATATGCCAAACTGGTAGATTTAGATATTCGTGAATGGATTTCATTGACCCCATTGATGTTTTTAATCATCTTAGTCGGTCTATATCCAAAGGTAATTTTAGATGTAATGAATGCCACGATATTGCAATTAGCGGGGAAGTTTTAATAATTATGAATATAAAAAAACATCCAAATCACAAGATATATCTTCAGGTACTTCGTCAGATGTCACCTGAAGCAAGGTTGCTTAAGGCATTTGAGTTGTCAAAATTTGCTAAACAACTCTTTATTCATGGATTGCATAAAAGATTTCCCAATCTGGGTGATGAAGAATTCAAAAAAATACTTCTGGAGCGTCTGGATAAATGTCACAACAAGAATTATTAAAGAAAATTATCCGTATAATTAACCAGGAGGGAATTCCGTATATGCTCACAGGCTCTATCGTTTCAAGTCTACAGGGTGAACCCAGATCTACTCATGATATTGATATGATTATTGCTATTCAAAAATCAAAAGTTCATAACTTGATTAAAATCTTTTCTTTACCTGATTTTTATTTAGATGAAGAAAGTTTCCTTGATGCAATTGATAAACAAAGTATGGTTAATCTAATTGATTTAAAAGGGGGAGATAAAGTTGATTTTTGGATATTGACGGATGAACCTTTTGATCAATTACGGTTTTCTCGCAAAATTAGTGAAAAAATTATGGGGATAGAAATTCAGGTTTCAAGCCCAGAGGATACAATCTTAGCCAAATTGAGATGGGCGAAGTTATCCGGTGGAAGTGAAAAACAATTTACTGATGCTTTGCGGGTATATGAAGTTCAATATAGCAAATTAGATTTAGACTATTTGGAACATTGGATAAAGATATTAGGTGTTGAATCATTATGGAAACGCTTAATAAGTGAAGCAGAAATTATATAGTTGACGCACAACCATCAACATTTTTGTTATCAACAAGAGTTTGAAGACTGTAGTTTTAGATTTTTGATGGTAACCGTTCAGGTCAAGTTTTTTCTTTGGCAGGATAGACATGATAGACCGGATGTTAAGAATAGATTATCTGGTTTTTTCTCCTTTGTGCCCTTTGCGATTTATCCTTTTTTAACCGCAAAGAACTCAAAGATTAAAGACAAAAGGAATCATAAAAAATTCACGAAACTTCAGGTAACTATTCAGCCACTGATTAACACGGATTAGCACGGATAAATACAGAGAGCAGAAGGTAGAGGGCAGAGGGGTTGTCCACCGCTGGCGGGGGTTAGGGGGTGGAAATTTCCTCCACTGGCAGAGAATCAAGCAGGATAGAAGATAAAAGTCAGAAGGAGAAAAAACCTTCAGCCTTCAGCCTAATTACGGACACGGAAAACGGACACGGATTATGAATTTTCAGTGTTTCATCCGTGTCCATCTGTGGCTGAATAGTTACCAATATTTAAAGGTAATCTTGTAGTTGTAGTAAAAGATTGTAAACCATGATTTATTATTACCGTGAACAGGGGGTAATTATTGATGGAATGTCCAAATGGTTGTTTATCTCCGATGGAGGTGAGAAAAAGTGAAAAACTTTTTCATCGCTACGGCAAACCAATCATTATTTCGGATTTGATTATTTATGTATGTCCAAATTGTGGGCAGGAATCAATACCATTGTCATCAGCAAGAAAGATAGAAGGTATTTTAAAAGGAATAGTTAAGTCATCGGGTAAATTCACGGCTGATTTATACGAAATGAGTGCAGTGTAGCAATTCATCCTGCATCCAAAAAATTGTTGGTTTATATCATCAAGCAAAAAACACTAAATAGGAGATAATATCATTGCCAATAATAAGCACATTTTTGGGAATTATAATCACAATGTATTGGGATGACCATTTACCACCTCATTTCCATGCAAAATATGGGGAATATGAAATTACTATTAATATTTTTAACGGTGTTATCGAAGGAAAATTTCCCAAAAGAGCACTTCATCATGTTTTGGAGTGGTATGAATCACATAAGAATGAATTACTTGAAGATTGGGAACTTTGCAGAAAAAAAGAACAACCCAAATCTATAGAACCACTGGAGTAAAAAATGATTTTACATGTTAATAAAGCAAAATATCTTGGAGACTATAAGTTAGAAGTAACATTTAATGATGGCCGTAGTGGGATAGCTGATTTATCTGATGCCTTAACAGGTCCAATTTTTGAAAATTTGAAAGATATATCAATGTTTTCACAACTGGTTGTTGATGAAACATTAGAAACAGTTATATGGCCTAATGGCGCAGATTTAGCCCCTGAATTTATATATTTTAAAGCGTTTAGAGATGACTTAGAACTTCAGGATAGATTTAAACAATGGGGCTATATCGCCTAACCAAACATATTCGGAGGGAAAATAATGATAGACTGGAGTAAATTTGATTGGTCTTTATTAGGACCAGAAATAACTTTATTTGCAACGGCTATATCTATACTTGTTATTGACCTGTTTTTGCCAAAAGGTAAGGATAGAACTATCCTGGGTTGGTTAGGAGTAATTGGCTTGATAATTGGTTTTATCACTACCTTAACCTTAAAATCAGGTGAGATTTTTGGTGGAATGTTTGTCATTGATAAGTTAGCCATCTTTTCTAAACAACTATTGCTGGCGATAACTGGGTTAGTGATATTATCTTCATTAGCCTATGTTAAAAAACTTCCATCTAACCAGGGTGAATACTATTACCTATTAGTTTTGGCTACGATGGGGATGTTATTTATGACCTCTTGTGCAGAGTTTATTAGCATCTTTATCTCATTAGAACTTGCCAGTTTATCTTGCATCATCCTCACTGGTTATTTAAAGAAAGACCCCAAATCTTGTGAGGCGGGGGTAAAATATCTTTTATTTGGGGTATTATCTTCGGCTATTCTACTTTATGGCATAAGTTTCCTCTACGGATTAACCGGGTCAACATTCCTTAAAGACATATCCCCGGATAGTCTGAGTCCAATAGTCCTTTTAAGCATAGTTTTATTAATGGCTGGGTTTGGGTTTAAGATTGCCACGGCACCATTCCATATGTGGGTTCCTGATACCTACGAGGGAGCACCTACACCGATTACCACCTATCTTGCCACGGCATCGAAGTTAGCGGGATTTGTAGTCATTCTGCGGGTCTTTTTAGTCTGTTTTGTGGATATAAAGGTGGATTGGTTACCCTTGATGGCGGTTTTATCAGTGCTTTCTATGGGGCTTGGCAATCTATGTGCCTTACCTCAAACAAATATCAAACGAATGCTGGCTTATTCCAGTATCGCCCATGCGGGATATATTCTGATTGGATTAGCGGTTACCACAGAACTGGGGATAGGTTCAATTATACTTTACCTTTTAGTTTATTCATTAGCCTCACTTGGTGCCTTTTTAGTCGTCATTGCCTTTTCTAATCAAACAGGAACAGATGAGATTTCGGATTACGCCGGGCTATGGAAAAGAGCACCTCTTTTAGCCTTAGCGATGTTACTTAGTTTAGTTTCAATGGCTGGTATTCCACCATTAGCCGGCTTTATTGGTAAGTTTTATCTATTTGCCGGGGCAATAAAACAAGGCTTGATTTGGCTCCCGGTAATGGGAGTGCTTTTTAGTGTTGTTTCTGTTTATTACTATTTTACCGTGGTTAAGGTAATGTATCTCAAACCACCTGTAGATACTACCCCAATTGCTATCTCTAAATCATTAGGAATAGGTATTTTCATTGCGGTTATCAGTATCATTGTCATTGGTATCTATCCTGCCCCTTTCCTCAATTGTGCCATTTTTGCCATCAAATCATTCTTTGTGGGTAACTGATGAAGTCTAACCTAATTCGAGCCGACAAAATTTTCTTGACATAGTTATCAATATAAGTTATACTATATAAAAACATAAAATTTTAGTAATTATCTACCCAGAGTGAAATGAGAGAGTAAGTTCAAGGGACAAGGAGATTATTTCCTGCCTTGTTCTTTGAATCTAACAACTATTGTCCGTTATTTCACTTCAGAGGGCTAAATAGTTACAAATTTCAGGAGGATGTTTAATGATGAGTAAAGTTAAATGTAGTTTATTGTTTTGTCTGACTATGAGTGTTCAGTTTCTTTTGATGGTTCCAATGGCGTTTGCAGGCGAGGCAGACATTAAGTTGCCTGACCTGTCTGGGGTTGCATTCAATGTTTTAGGCAGTTGTATTGCTGGTATAACGCTCCTTAACTGTGGTCTTGTGATTTGTGCCATAGGTGCGCTTTTTGGTCTCATTCAGTATTTCCAGACCAAAAACCTACCTGCTCACAAAGCAATGCTTAGCGTATCCAATACAATCTGGGAAACATGCAAGACCTACCTGACCCAGCAAGGTAAATTCTTAGTTGCTCTCTGGCTACTGATTGCGTTATGTATTATCTATTATTTCTCGGCATTGCAGGGGGCTTCAATAAATAATGTAGCCATTATCCTTTTCTGCTCCATTGTAGGCATTCTGGGTTCTTATAGTGTTGCCTGGTTTGGGATTAGAATTAATACCGTGGCAAATTCAAGGGCGGCTTTTGCCTCACTTCGAGCTAATCCTATGGATATTGTCAGTATCTGTTTGCGCTCGGGTATGAGCGTTGGACTTTTGTTGGTTAGTGTAGAATTGTTTTTTATGATTCTCATTTTGGCATATATTCCAAAAGAATTGGCAGGACCCTGTTTTATCGGATTTGCCATTGGGGAATCCCTTGGTGCCAGTGCCTTGAGGATATGCGGGGGTATCTTCACCAAGATTGCTGATATTGGTTCCGATTTAATGAAAATAGTCTTTCATCTTCCCGAAGATGACCCCAAAAACCCGGGGGTTATTGCCGATTGTACTGGTGACAACGCAGGGGACAGCGTTGGTCCCACAGCAGATGGTTTTGAGACTTATGGTGTAACTGGTGTGGCTTTGATTGCCTTTTTAGCCCTGGCATTGTTCACTAATCAAGAAATGGGCGGCAAATTAATCGTCTGGATTTTTGCCATGCGTATCTTGATGATACTTACCTCACTTGGTTCTTATTTTGCTAATGCAGGTATCAGTTCTGCCTTTTTTAAGAAGAAAAAAGAGTTCGATTTCGAACATCCTTTGACAAACTTAGTCTGGATAACCTCAACGCTCTCCATTCTGGTAACCTTTGGGGCAAGTTACCTTCTACTTGGCGATTTGACTGGTGAATACAGCATGCTCTGGTGGGCATTATCCATCATCATCAGCTGTGGAACCATCGCTGGTGCGTTGATTCCTGAATTTACCAAGATATTCACCAGCGTAAAATCCAGACACTGCGAAGAGGTGGTGAACTCCTCGCGACAGGGAGGACCATCCCTGAATATTCTTTCCGGATTTGTGGCAGGAAATTTCTCGGCATTCTGGGAAGGTCTAACTATCCTGGTGTTGATGTTAATTGCCTATTTTGCATCAAAGAACCCAGCCATTATAGCCGTGATGCCCCCGGAATTTGTCTTTGCCGCTCCTGTATTTGCCTTTGGTCTGGTAGCCTTTGGTTTCTTAGGCATGGGGCCGGTCACCATTGCCGTGGATAGTTTTGGGCCTGTATCGGATAATGCTCAATCAATCTATGAACTTTCAATGGTTGAATCTATCCCTGATGTGGCAAAAGAAATTAAGAATGATTTTGGGTTCGAGCCGGATTTTGAACATTCCAAACACTATCTTGAATCGGCTGATGGGGCAGGAAATACCTTTAAAGCCACAGCTAAACCAGTGCTTATTGGCACAGCTGTTGTTGGTGCAACCACTATGGTTTTTGGTATCATTATTTTGATGGAGCGGCTTTTTGGAAATGTGATTGCCAACCTGAGCCTGGTTCAACCGGAAATCATCCTTGGTCTTCTCATGGGTGGTTGTGTGATTTACTGGTTCACTGGCTCCTCAACCCAGGCTGTAGTAACCGGTGCCTACCGGGCGGTTGTCTATATTAAAGATACTATTAATCTGGAACAAAAAGAGGCTTCAATCAAGGATAGTAAAGAGGTTGTTAAGATATGTACCATTTATGCCCAAAAAGGTATGATTAACATCTTCATCGTCATCTTCTTTATGGCACTGGCACTTTCTTTCTTCAACCCCTACTTCTTTATCGGCTATTTGATTGGTATTGCCTTTTTTGGGCTGTTCCAGGCAATCTTTATGGCTAATGCGGGTGGTTGTTGGGATAATGCCAAAAAGATTGTCGAAGTCGGTCTAAAAGAAAAAAATACACCTCTTCATGAGGCAACCGTTGTCGGTGATACTGTGGGTGACCCGTTTAAAGATACCTCCTCGGTTTCAATGAACCCGGTGATTAAATTCACAACCTTATTTGGCCTCTTAGCCACGGAAATTGCCGTAACAATGACCAATCAAGGATTGAAAATAGGTCTTGCGGTAGTATTCTTTATGATTGCTTTGACCTTCGTTTATCGTTCCTTCTATAAAATGAGAATTTTAGGCGTGAAATAATGGATTAGTGAAATGGGGAAGATAATCGAGATTCCATTTACAGAGAATCTTATTAAATTTATCGGCGAACAGATACTTGAAAAACAAAGGTATGATTATTCATCAACCGGTGTTGTATTTGCCCATCGCCGTCCAATTCTGTATCTTCGCCAGATGATGACGAAACAACTAAATCAACCATTCTTTCCACCAAAGATGTTCTCAATGGACGATTTTATTTTCTCTCTAACCTCACAAATCCTGCCTGATTTTACCCTCGTAAACAGACTGGATAGCATCTATCTGCTTTTTCAGGGAGTTACAAAACTCAACAAGAGCCCCTGGGATAAACCGGGTTTTTCATTTGCTCAATTTTTACCATGGGGAATAAAGATTGAACGGGTAATCGAAGAAATTGACATTGAAATGGTTAAAGATGAAAACCTCAAGGGTATCCAGATAGAAGAACTATGGGAACCAAATGTTGTCCGCAATGCTGGTCTTTTAATGGGGCATCTTGCAGATATTCGCAAAATTTATCATACCCTTCTTGATGAGCAAGGTCTGATAACTCGTGGTAGAAATTATGCACTGGCGGCGGAGAATATCGAAGAATTATCTCGTCCATTCAAAACCATCTATTTTGCGGGACTTTTTGCGATGAGTCAGGCAGAGAAAACGATTATTCGCTATCTCCTCAAACAACCAGCCGTTACTTTTATCCGTCAGAACGATGGAATCCGATGGACACCATTTGAAGAAATGAATGAATGGGTAGAAGAGATAGAGTATGGAACACAAAACACACAACACAGAGCAGAGATATTTTTACATGAGGCATTTAACACCCACTCTGAGATAGTGGAATTAAGAGATATTATCACAGAAGACCGGTCTGAGTATGAAAAAACAGCCATTGTTTTACCTGACCCTGAACCGCTTATTCCTTTACTCTCTGAGGTAATGACTACCCTTGAGACAGACTATAATATCACTATGGGCTATCCAGCAGCCAGAACACCGATTTATGCCCTTTTAGACCTTTTTATAAAACTTCAGGAAACAAGGCGAGATAACACTTACTATGTTGATGCCTATCTCTCCCTTCTAATGCATCCCTATATTAAAAACATTCAGCACCAACTTAAATCTACCCAGATGCGAATCCTGATTCATTCTATAGAGGAAACACTTCTGAACAAGGGGAAAATGTTTAATAGCCTTGATGAAATTGAGGAGGAGGTTGAAATATTTGAACAGGCACAGCGATTGACTGCAGGAGAGGTTACCACTGCGGATTTCAAAAATACCCTGATTGAGTGCCACGATATCTTTATCAGGAGAATGGATGGAATCAGAACACTTGCCTCTCTGGCAGATTTTTTCGAGGGAATTCTCATCTATCTGGCAAAATTCAGCCCGGCTATTCACTATCCATTTTCTGGAGAGTTTTTCAATAGTTTTTTTCTTTTTCTGGACAAAATCAAAATCTCCATCCTCAAAGACGAAGAATTTAAAGATACTAATAACCTCATCAATCTCTTTCGTTATATTGTTAGAGAAGAGCAAATTGCATTTCAGGGAGAGCCGCTTAAAGGTCTGCAGATTATGGGGTTATTGGAAACACGGGCTTTAAATTTTGACAAAATCTTTTTATTAAATGCCAACGAAGGTATTCTTCCAGCAAGTGAACCTTTTGATTCGCTTTTGCCACTTCCATTAAGGAGTGCCCTGAAAATGCCACTTCACTATCACAATGAAGAAATCTACCGCTATCATTTCCATCATCTCGTTTCATCCAGTCGCCAGATTCATATCTTCTACTTGAAAACTGAAAAACAACTTCGCAGTCGGTTCGTTGAAAAATTAGTCTGGGAAGAAGAAAAAAGAAAGGGACAGATAGGAGTTTTGAAAGCAAGTCAGGTGGCATTAAATGTTTCGTTTCCTCTACGGCATAGGTTTGAGGTGGCTAAAAATCAGGAAATTCTCGATATTTTGTATAAAATAAACCTTTGTGCGACTGACCTGGAATCTTATCTGGACTGCCCGGTTAAATTTTATTTTTCAAAGGTGCTAAGGCTTAAAGAAAAAGAGGAGATACCAGACGAACTCGAGGCTGAGCGGATTGGAAATATTCTTCATCAGATATTGGAACGGCTTTATCGCCCCCTTTGCGGCATAGGAATTCTGGGAGAAAAAGAGTATGTTGAACTTGAGAGAAATCTGTCTGGGGTAGTAGAATCTGTTTTTCTGGAGAATTTTGGCGAGATTCGAGGCGAACAGTATCTTCTTCAAGAGATAACTGTTGCCCGTTTAAAAAAATATATCCAATCAGAAAAGAAACATATTGGCAACTGCAGAATAATCTCTACTGAAGAAAATTTATCCTGTTCTTTTTCGCTGGCTGATGGAATTAGTATTTGCCTGACTGGTCGTGCCGACCGTATCGACCATCTGGGAAAAGAATGGATGATAATTGATTACAAATCAGGGAATATAAAAAGATTTAGACTATTTGATAAGATATTGAAATCCCGTGATGAGATGAAGGAGGAAATAGAGTCTCTTCAACTTCCTTTTTACGCCCTGCTTTATCAAAGGATGCATCATATCCTGCGCAGTGAAATAAATTCTAAACTGGTTTCTCTTCGTCTAAATGAAGAAAAACTCCTTTTTGATGAAAATGTTGACCGTGAGGAGTTTTTAGAGGAGATATTTCTTCCGACATTGAGGAATCTTATCGCGGAAATATTAAGTCCAGATATTCCCTTTGTGGCTGATAGCAAGGAAGAAAGGTGTCGTTTTTGTCCTTTTCCAACCTTCTGCCGCAAGGGATGAAATATGTTTTGACTGGTTATAGTAAGTATTAACCAAAAGTTCACATTAGTATTGTTGATGGTTGATAGTCTATGAAACTATAAACTATCGTAAGAGTTCAGGTAGGATATAAAAAATAAGGAGAAAGGGAGAAGATGGAGAAGTGGAGAAAAGAAGAGTTAACTGATAGGCAGCGATTTTGAAGTGGGTGTTATTCTTACTATATATTCAACAGGATTAAACTGATTTAACAGATTTTATATCTGTTAAATCGTTGTATATTATATACTTATCAACTTAGAAACTACTATCATTCTG
>JBFLXS010000012.1 GCA_040755795.1 bacterium
CACTAACGGTAATTGTGCCACATCCTGGCTGGGTATCGGCAGTAAATATTGCCCGGAACCTGCCGGCATTATCACTTGAGGTTACTGCTATTGTCGGATTAGTTCCAAAATCTATCTCTATCCGCTCATTTGCCGCAAATCCATCACCACTAACTTCTATCCGTGTCCCCACTGTGCCTTGCTGTGGACTAACATAAGTTATCCGACCAAGCATCCTGAACCAGCTGTATGCCGCACAATCTCTACCTCTGGCACTAACGGTAATTGTGCCACATCCTGGCTGGGTATCGGCAGTAAATATTGCCCGGAACCTGCCGGCATTATCACTTAAGGTTACTGCTATCGTAGGATTAGTTCCAAAGTCTATCTCTATCCGCTCTTTTGCGGCAAATCCATCACCACTAACCTCTATCCGTGTTCCAACTGTGCCTTGCTGGGGACTAACCAGAGTTATCCGACCAAGCATCCTGAACCAGCTGTATGCCACACAATCTTTGCCTCTGGCACTGACGGTGATTGTGCCACAGCCCGGCTGGGTATCCGCAGTAAATACTGCCCGGAACCTGCCGGCATTATCACTTAAGGTTACAGCTATCGTCGGGTTAGTCCCAAAGTCTATCTCTATCCGCTCATTTGCGGCAAATCCATCGCCCTTAACCTCTATCCGTGTCCCAACCGTGCCTTGCTGGGGACTAACCAGAGTTATCTGACCAAGTATTCGGAACCAGCTGTATGCCACACAATCTCTACCTCTGGCACTGATGGTGATTGTGCCACAGCCTGGCTGGGTATCCACAGTAAAGGTTGTGGTAAATGTACCTTGAGATGAAGACAATACTGTGGCAATTGTTGGATTCCTCCCAAAGCCTATGGTTACTCTTTCTGAGGCCGCAAAACCATTGCCAGCAATTGTAACATTAGTCCCAATTAGACCACTTGCAGGAGTAACTAAGACAATATTCCCGCGAATAATGAAAGTATCAACAGCTTCTTGACCAGAGGTTAATCCTCTTGTAACTATTGTAGTTGTCCCATAGCCTTGTGTATCAACCTTAAAGTTCCCGCTAAACGCACCAAATTCATCAGTTGTCGTTGTAGCAATAGTCAAACTCTTACCAAAATCTATCCTAATTCCTTCATTCAAGTCAAACCCTGCACCTGCTATTTCAACAATACTTCCTACCGTACCCATTGCAGGTGAAACTAAGGTTATTCCTGGCTTGAGTGTAATCACAAAGTAAGAATAACATACCTCATTACTGTCTATCCCTCTAACTAAAATAGTAGTCGTCCCTGCTGATTGTGTATCAACTGTAAAGGTTACGGAGAAACTACCAGCCTCCATTGAGATACAGGCAGCAATAGTCATGGTTGTACCAAAATCTATCTGTATTTGCTCATTAGCTTTATATCCTATACCCTTTACTCCAACTGGACTTCCTACTGTACCACTTATAGGAGATATCCAAATCATAGCTCCTCTAATACAAAAATATGCTTTTGCAGTTAACCATTTACTTCTACCAATAACTGTTTTACTCCCAGCAGATTGGGTATCCACAGTAAAAATAGTTTTAAAAGTACCATTAGCATAACTTGTAGTAAAAGTAATTGATGAAGTGAGTCCAAAATCTATCGCTACAACTTCTGAAGCAAAATATCCAGTACCTGATACAGTAACAATACTACCGATAGAGCCAGAGGTAGGATTTAAGATAATCTCAGGTAAAACAGTAAATATAGCTTTATCCACACAGCCTGCTTTAATACTCTTAACAATAATCTTTTTTGGTCCAAATGGTTGCATATCAATACTAAAAGTAGTACAAAATGTACCTAAAGAACTTGCAGTGATAATAGCAATACTTGAAGTGATACCAAAATCAATTACTATTGTATCTGTTGCCCCAAAACCATTACCTGCTATAGTTACAATACACCCTACTGTCCCGGAGGTAGGGGAAAAATAAACAATATTGCCTGAGATAATAAACTCTGCTTTATCAATCTGGTCTTTATTTATAGCAGCAATGACAGTAGTAGTTCCTTGAGGTTGAGTATCCACAGTAAAGGTGACCTTAAAAGACCCATTAGATTCAGTATAAGTAGTAACAATACTTCTTGTCATCCCAAAATCAATTCGAAGTTCTGCATTTGAAGAGTAACCATCCCCTTGTAAAGTTACAACTATTCCAACAGTACCAGAAGTAGGAAAGATAGAGTTGATTTTAGGTTTGATAAAGAAAATATCTGTTTTACTTACCATCGATGTAAGTCCAGTGACTATAATAGAAGTAGTGCCATAAGGTTGGAGACTGGTAGTAAACGAGACAGCAAAAGTACCTGATTCATTACTTACAGCAGTAGCAATAGTCTGGATAGTACCAAAATCAATCCTTATAACCTCATTAGCACCATAGCCTATTCCTCTAATTGTAATCATAGTTCCAACTGTACCACTGACAGGAGTAGTCCAGAGCATACCATCTTTGATATAGAAACAAGAAGTAAGTATCAATCCAGACTCACTTCTAACTACAATTGTTTTCATACCATAGGCTTGGGTATCCAGTCTAAAGAATGTAGTAAAACTACCATAAGTATCTGTCTTTGCATCAGAGATAGTTTTAGTAGTCCCAAAATCTATCCAGATTAATTCTGATGAATAGTATCCATTGCCTTTTACAGTAACTATACTATCTATTTCACCAGAAGTAGGAGTAATTTTAATATTTGGTAAGATAAAGAAACTATTTATATCTTTATCTACATAATTAACTTCAATACTTCTAACTACTATTGTCTTATCTCCATAAGGTTGAAGATCAATCATAAACTGAGTACTAAATGTCCCAACATAACTTGCAGTAGTAACTTCAATTGTCATCGAGGTACCAAAGTCAATACATATTATATCATTTGACCCAAAACCGTTACCTCCTATGTTTACAATACTTCCTACCGTACCTAAAATAGGTGAAATATAAGTAATATTGCCTAAGATAATAAATGTAGTTTTATCAACTTCTTCTTTACCTACAGCTAAAGTTACTATTGTAGTAGTCCCGTAGCTTTGGGTATCAATAGTAAATGTAGTTCGAAGTAAACCACTTAACATAACAGTGGTAGTTACAATAGTCAAAGTTTTCCCAAAGTCAATCTGTACAATTTTACTTGAAGAATAACCTACTCCTTTTATCTCTACAATTGTTCCAACTGAACCCGAAGTAGGTGTAATTGCAATAATTTTTGGTTTAACAAAGAAAGAAATAGTAGCACTTGAGCCGGTCTTAAGCCCAATAGCACAAATAGATGTACTACCATAAGGTTGTGTATCAATTCTAAAACTACTAATAAATCTACCTGCTTCATCACTCTCTTCGGTAGCAATAGTTGAAGTTTCCCCAAAATCAATTTGTATAAGTTCACTCTTTCCAAATCCATTACCGGATATAGTAACTTCAGTGCCAATTGTACCCTTAGTAGGCGTAAGTAAGGTAATATTTGATTTAATATTAAACATACCTTTAGATTTTATATTTAACCAATCCTGGACAGCAACAATAGTAGTCTTACCATAGGCTTGAGTATCAACAGTAAATGTAGTAGTAAAAGTACCATTAACAGAGGTAGAGGTAAGTTGGATACTCGGTATAGTACCAAATTCTATTCTTATACGCTGAAATGCTACATAGCCATTACCAGCTAAGGTTACAATAGTTCCTACACTACCTTCTTCAGGAGATATGAGAGTAATATTAGGTTGAATTTGAAATCTACTTAATGCACTAATCTCTTCATTTTCATAGGCTATTATACCAATCTCAGCATAAGTCTTAGTATCAATTGTAAAGGTAGTACTAAAACTTCCAGTTATATCAGTAGATGTAAGTTGAATAATAGGTGTAGTCCCAAACCTTATCTTTATACTCTGATATGTGCGGTAACCATTACCTGATAGGGTTACTATTGTACCTATCGTACCCTTTTTAGGCGAGACTAATGTAATATTTGGCTGGATAAAGAAATAAGATAAAACAGGAATTGATGAATTGGTACCAAGAACTCTAATGGTAGTACATCCATAAATCTGAGTATCTATGGTAAATGTAGCCTTAAAATATCCTACATTATTGGCTACTACATTAGTAATACTTTTAGTAGTACCAAAATCAATTCTTATTAACTCACTATCAGCAAAACCATTACCTTTTATTGTAATAATACTTCCTATTGTGCCAGTGGTAGGTAAGATAGAAGATATTTTAGGTAAGACAAAGAAATAATTCATAAATACCTGGTTAGATATAGATTGAATTGTAACAGTAGTGGTACCATAGCCTTGTGCAGCAGCTGTGAAATAGGTTAAAAAAGTACCTATCGAAGTTGAGCTACAAACAATAATTGTACTAATATTACCGAAATCTATCACTATTCTTTCTCTTGCTCCAAAGCCATTACCAGATACAGTAATAGTCGTTCCTAATGTACCACTTGTAGGTGTCATTAAAGTAATATTTCCTGTGATAAAAATGCAAGTAGAGGTACTTAAATTAGATATTAAACCCTTTGCAACAATAGAAGTAGTTCCATAAATTTGTGTATCAATAGTAAACATAGCAGTAAATGTACCCAAAATACTACTTGTAGTTATGGTAATAGTAGGGCTCGTCCCCAAATTAATTATAATTGGCTCAATTGTTTCATACCCTTCACCAGTTACAGTAATTTTAGTCCCTACTGAACCACTCTCAGGCGATACTAAAGTAATCTTTGGTTCTAATGTTCCTATTGTGATGTAGAAATAAGCAATTGTTTTTACACCACTACTATTTCCTTTTACAATAATAGTCTTTGTCCCTCCTGATTGCGTATTTACAGTAAAGTTAATACTAAAAGTACCCACAGAATTGGAATAGGTAGTAGCAATACTTTTAGTCTGCCCAAAAGCTACTAATATCTCTTCACTTGCTCCATGACCATCGCCTCTAATTGTAACGATAGTACCTATGGAGCCAAGAGTAGGTGTAAATTGGGTAATTTGTGGTAAAATAAAGAATTTCTCCATAGCAGTCTTATTAGAACTTAATCCAATAGCTATAATAGATGTAGACCCGTAAGGTTGGATATCAACAGTTAAAATGAGTTCAAAATTACCTAAACTATTACTTATAGTGGTAGCGATGCTAAGAGTAGTCCCAAAATCAACTCTTATGCCTTCTGAGGCATTAAAATTTGACCCCTCTATACTAACTATACTGCCTACACTACCTCTAATAGGAGTAATCAAAGTTATCTTAGTATTTGCTATTTTTACTTTAACCTCTTCTACATTTTCATCTTCACCATCAGTAGCAATTAATTTAAGTGTGTATATACCATTTGGAATAGTAGTAGTATCCCATGGAGTTAAAGTACCGAGTTCAACAGGTGTATTTGATGTAATAATAGTATTCCAATCTGGGGAACCTTTAGTCTCTACATTTTCCTGTCTATATTTTAGGGAATAATAAGATAGTTTTGAAAGTAGTACCTCTTTATTTACACTTACATTATCCTTTGCCAAACCTATAATTTCAGCTTTACCTTTTAATCGTTGGTCTAAAATAGGAGAGATAATATTAGCCGCAGGAACAGCTTTATCAGGATAGTCCATTATACAGATATTTGAACTATCGTATGTTCTTCTATAATCAAGCAATAATTTAGTTCCATCAGGAGATAGGCTAAAATATTCTATTGCATAAATTCCATCAGCATCAATATCAGTCAATTGAACTAACTCAGCTTCTTTCCCATTATTAACTACTTCCTCTATATTATTAATTATCCACGCATCATACGGAAATCCACTAGGAGGAATTCTTTCTTTCATTAACTCTTTAGATATATTATTTATTTTTGGAAAACGGGGTGGCCAGCCTGTAGTTGACAGAAATGCTAGTTTTTTACCATCTGGTGAGAAACCAACCGGAATATCAAATGCTGGATTATATGTAATTTGTAGTGTAGTAGGTGTAGCATTATTATAAATCACCTCCTGGATATTTGTAATTATGCATATTTCCCAATTACCAAAGTACCAGTCTAAATCTTCATTTTTTGCATAAGCTAACCACTTACCATCAGGCGACCAGCAGATACCGAGTTCCCATGCATCATCAGTATTAGTTATCTGATGTAATTCTGGATTAGCACCTTCATTAATTATCTCATCTATATTAGTTGCTACCCAGACATCGTAATCAGAATAAAATGATAACATCTTATTATCTGGTGACCACCACCCTGGGTCGTTCTCATGCCCTCCTGCATCAATATAGACTATATGGGGGGAAGTCCCTTCTATAATTACATCCTGGATATTAGTTATAATTGCAATATCACTCTGTGCAGAAAATGCAAGATATCCCCCATCTGCAGAGAATCTTGGATTAAAATACCAATTTGGTTCTAGTATTTGTCTTATATTACTTCCATCTGAGTTCATTACCCAAATTGTTGATGGTCGTGTCCTGAAAGAATGGAAGGCTATATATTTACCATCAGGTGAAAGACAACTGCTTAAGTCCATTGCTGAAGTAGTTAATTGATATATATTACTTAAAAAATTAATTTTAATAGTATCTATCTGATTTGAACTAAGCCCTATAGCAGTAATAGTAACAATTCCACTTACTGAATACATTGCAGTAAAAATAGAGGAAAAAGTACCTGCTGGACTACTTATAATAGTGGTAATGCTATGAATAGTTCCAAAATCAATTCTTATCAGCTCATTTTTACCAAAGCCATTACCTTCTATTGTAACAGGAGTGCCTACACATGGGTTATGAGGATAAACTTTAGTTAGCTGACCTATAATACTAAATTTACCCTTAGCCGCTAATCCAGAAGTTACCCCGGTAGCCATAATAGTTTTTGTGCCAGAATATTGGGTATCAATAGTAAAAGTAATAGAGAAAGTCCCTCCAGCGCTACAAGTAACCATAGTAATAGTTTTAGTTGTACCAAAATCTATTGTAATTAATTCTGAGGCAACAAAATCCTTTCCTTCAACTGTTATTATCGTACCTATCACGCCACTACCTGGAGATATTAATGTTATTTTAGAGTTTCTTACTTTTATTACAACCTTTTCTACCCCATTATCCTCTCCATCAGTAGTAGTAAGTTTAATAGTATAGAGTCCATTTTCTAAATCCGATACATCCCAGATAGCTAATGTGCCATTATCTACCTGCGTATAGGATGTAATAATTGGTATCCAGTAATCTGAATTTGTACCCAGACTATACTCGCCAGTGTATGATAATAAAGATGATAATACTGTATGGTTATCTACACTCATATTATCTTTAGCAGTGCCTTTAATTACAGCTTTACCCTTTAATTCTTGATTTAGTATAGGTGAGATAATATTAGTTGCCGGGGCGGCTTTTTTATCATAAGGGTAATCCATCTCCCAGACATCCCAGTTACCAGCACGATATGACCCAATAAGTATTTTTGTTCCATCTGGAGACCAACCACAGACACCTTCAGTAATCAAGGAAGGGATTAAATGCTCAAGTTCTAATTCTGCTCCATTATACATTACATCCTTTATATTAGTAATCACCCAGCAGTTCCATCTTCCAGGGTGATTATCTTTAGTTGAAGTAAATGCATATTTTTCTCCATCTGGTGAAAACATACCATCACAATCATATTCTTTGAAATTTGTCAATTGTAATAACTCTGGCTGGGCATTTTTAAATAACACATCCTGAATATTCTTTATCATCCATGCCTCTGGGTCCCCACTTCGAGTAGAATAAAATGATAATACTTTACCATCCGGTGACCAACCGCCGGTTACATCCCACTCAGGTCCAACTAATATATCTCTTATAATAGGAGTAGCATCATGATTTATTACATCCTGGAGATTAATAATCGCCTTAATATCGGCAATAGGATATTCTATATTCCAGCAACTAAATGTCATTACATTAGCATCAGGTGAGGAAATAGAGGCAAGTCCTTGTGTACCTACTACCCTAATTTCATTTGGAGGAGTGCCATTAATTACCTCTTTAAAATTCTTTATTATATAGATACCCTCTTCAGGTCCTATTTGATAAGTTTTCAGATATTTGCTATAAACCAACATCTCGCCATCAGGTAAAAAGCCAAGAGGGGTACAATGATATTTCTCATCCTTAATTATCTCCTTTTTATTTTTACCATCCGCATCCATTATCCAGATGGTATATGAACCATCCTCACTTAGAAGTGGATAAACTATCATTTTACCATCTGGTGAATAACCTGCTGGACTTTCATTACAGGTATCTGTAGTTAACTGTCTTAGATAAGGTGGGTTGACCACTTCCTCTACACATATTACTGGTTGATTAGTAATAGGTGTAAGAATCCCTTCAAATCCTTGTGATTTTATAATAAATGTATTAGAGCCTAAAGTAATAGTACCCTGTGGCGTACCTATATACATTATAGTAAATGTACCTTCAGCAAACATTTTCTCAATAGGTATTATAACGGTTGAACCTACAATACTACGGTATTTTAAAACCACTTCAGGTCCCGGAGTAACTGTTATCGCCCAATCAGGAGGTATAGTCCAGTTAGGTGGTATAGTTAAAGTAACCGTCCCATTACTTAAATCTGCCTCTGCTGTATAAGTGATATAAAATACCTCAGTAATATCTACTATTGTCCTATCTGGCTCTATCTTTGCGATTCCACTACCATCTGTCGGTTTCTCAATTATATTAAATATCGCAGTAGCCTTATGCCCATATTTAACACTTGTAGCTGTAATATTAACTGGGCCTATAGCTTGTGTATCAACTATAAAAGTAGCTATAAATTTACCATAAGCGTCTGATGTAGTAATTGAGATAGTTTTAGTAGTGCCAAAGTCTATCTGTATTGGTTCTGTTGGATAATAACCTTCTCCTGCTATCGTAACCTTAGTACCAACAAACCCTAATACTGGAGATACCAGCGTTATCCCTGGTCCTATTACAATAGGCCCATAGCTAATATTTGTAGGAGTGCCAATAGCCTCTATTCCGTATTCATCTTTTGCTTCAAAATAGTAGCTATAAACTCCACCAGAGTACAATCTCAAAACACACCAGTAGTTTTCACCTTCTATATAATCCTTAGTTGGTTCAACAGGCATTTTGGCTTTCCCGATAGTAGTAGTTCCTTTAAGAATGCATATCTTAGGATAGCCAGAATAAGGGGGAGCATTATCTTCATCTTTATATTTTACTTTAAATGTAAAATATGTCTCTCGAACAATACCTTCATGTGGTTCTAATCCATCTTCTTCATAACCTGGGGTACCTCTCCATTCTAATTCAGGTGCATGACTTACCTTTGGACCGGTTCGAAGCACGGTAAAAAGACCTCTAGCTTCTTCTCCCTTACTATCTTTAGCATAGAACTTATATTGATAGGTTCCCGTAGCATTTAAAAAGATGGTTTTGGAATAAGTAGCTCCTTTTAAATAACTTCCATTGACATAATCCATTGTGTAGGTTCCGATTCCATAAGGCTTATCGTCTTTATAAATAAGGACAGCGGGATAGCCTGGAGCCGGTGGGTCAACATTAATATCCATATATGCCGTGTGAAAGGTAAAAGGGGTATCTGGCGTCCCGGAATCAGGATTACAACCATCTGTATAACCACTTTCGCCAGTCCAGAGGAGTAATGGTGAATAATTCACCCCTTCAACTTTAGGTCCTGAATGAATCGTTGTTGCCTCACCTATTGCCTCGACATTATTATTGTTTTTAGCCTCAAAGCGATAGCTATACGCATCACTGGCATAAGAATATCTAACATCATAAATCCCGTAAATTACCCCATCTGTATAATCGTTATCATTTTCATTTTCCTTTATGAGTAAAGACGATGGCGTGATTAAAATTCCTCCCATATAGAGATTCACCCAAGGATAACCCTCTGCTGGTGGGATATTATCAATATCAGTATATAATACTTTATAAGTAAAGTATCCTGTAGGTCCTACATCTGGCTCTACACCATCAGAAATATACCCTCCTTCACCTATCCAGGTTAATGTTGGAGAGCCTATTATTTTAGGTCCTGCGTGACTTAGAGTAGGACTCCCTTTTGCCAGAATTTCATCTATATTCTTTGAAACAAATTGATATGAATATAGCCCTGTCTCAAGATTAGCTATTTCAAAACTATACAGTTTACCATCCTTATAGTCAATATCTTGTGGATTTACTTCTTCCATAATAAATGGGCTATTTTGTAATTCCCGGCCACCTCTAAAAATCCTTACCTCTGGATACCCGGTTAGTGGTGGTCTGTTAAGATAATCAATATATTTTACTCGATAGGTATAAGTTCCAACTAATCTCTCTCCTTCTTCTGGGTGAAGTCCATCCTGGACATAATTTTCTTCCTCTGTCCAATCTAAAATCGGATATTCACAGGTTACGAATACAGTAGATGCAATCTTTTGCTCAGAACTAATTCCCCTTACCAGGATAGTTTTTGAGCCCATAGGTTGAGAATCAATAGTAAAGGAAATTTCAAAACTACCTGCTAAATTTGCCACTCCAGTAGCAATAGTCTTCGTAATACCAAAATCTATCACTACCTCTTCTGAAACCTCAAATCCCGCTCCTTCTATACTTACTATTGTTCCAATTGTACCAATTACAGGACTAATTAAGACAATACTCCCTTTGATACTAAAAGTGCCTCTTAGAGTTACCTCAGAACTTAATCCTATTGCACAGATAGTCTTTATACCAAAACTCATGGTATCAACAGTAAATATAGAAGAAAAACTACCATTAGCATCTGCGTATGAAGAGGTAATAGAAATAGTCGTCCCAAAGTCTATTCGGATTAATTCTAAGGCAAAGAAGTCCTCCCCCTGTACTGTAACTACGCTACCAACAGTACCAGAATCAGGCAAAATAGTTATCGTTGGTGTAGCAACCTTTAGAATGAGTGTTTGCGTAGATTTGTTATTCCCATTATCTCTACCTATAATTAATAACTCTTTTATACCAGGATTTACCTCTGCTACTATTGCTTGATAAGAATATATATCGTTACCTATATAACTCATTGCCTGGGTACCAGCACCTCCAATTGGTGCAATATCAACCATAACCTCTACAATTCCATATTTATCTATTACCTTTGAGGATAAAGTTACCGTAGCTCCCACTGGGACAACTTCTGGTATAGCTTTTGGATTGGTTATTTCAGGTGGAGTATTATCTACTATTACTTTACCTATTTGTTGAGGTGCATGATAATTCATCACATTTACCGCATCTATTTTATACACATATTCACCATCTTCTACAACTATATTACTATTATCTTTACCATCCCAGATTTCTGTATTAGTCCCTGAAGGTTTATTTACTTCTACTATTAAATCACGCACTAACTCATAATTCGTATTATAAATCTTGATTGTTACCTTTGCCTCTTCTGGTAGATGATAGATAATGGTAGTAGTATCCTTTTGATTGTCATCATTAGGTGAGAAAATATAAGGATAAGCACTGACATTTGTTATATAACTACTTATGTCAAATATCTGTAAATTACTGTTATTTGAATCGACTACATATAATTTTTTTTGATGGACAGCCAATTTCTGTGCAGTATGAAATTGTCCTTTACCAGGCCCGAATCTACCAAATGTATGTAAAAATTGACCGGTATTAGAGAATTTTTGTATTCTAAAGTTATACTTATCTGCTACCCATATATTTCCATCACTATCTACTGCTACATCTACCGGGTCTAAAAACTCACCTATCTTTCTTCCTTGTATACCAAACTTATGTATAAAATTACCATCTTTATCAAATATAGATATTCGTTGATTACGCATATCCGCTACATATATATTTCCATCTTTATCTAATGTTAGACCATAAGGCTCACTAAATTGAGTAGTCTCGCTACCTTCACTGCCTAAAATATTATCTCCATCAAATGAATTTACCGGATTAAATGAAGAATCAAACTTTAGTACTCTATCATTACCAGAATCTAAAACATAAAGGTTACTATCCTTATCCAATTCTATATCTCTTGGATAATAAAATTGCGGATTACCTGTAAAACACTTCATAAAAGAGATACTATTTCTATCATCATACAGATGTTGTACACGGTCATTGCCAGTATCTACTACAAATATATTTCCTCTTTTATCTACTGCTATACCTTGTGGGCTTCTAAACTGCCCATCACCCGTTCCTTCTTGCCCAAAGGAATAAAGAAACTTACCGTTTTCATCATATTTCTTTATCTTATCATTACCGGTATCTGCAACATAAATACTGCCATCATAAGAAACCGCTACACCATAAGGGTATAAAAGTTCTGCATCAGGTGGTCCTTTCCCCTTTATCCCTACACTACCGATAAACTTACTACTGGCGAATACAGTAGTGGTCAAAAATATTAAACTAAATATTAAAAATAATCTCACTTTTACCATCTTTCGTTCCTCTTTATTTAGAGGACGCAGATTTTCGCAGATTATTAGGATTATTATTAGATATATCTTGTAAATCTTGTTCATCTGCGTCCTATTTTCAGATTATTTAGTTGGAGTGGTATAATTTTTTATTTCTACCTAATTTCCATCTATTTCTATAAATTTCTACCTATTTCCATCATATTTTTTAGTAATCAAATTAAGCGGATTTATCGGATTAGGAGTTTTCATCTTTTTATATTCTCTTCCATTTTTTTTAATAGTTCTTTATCTTTTTCTGGAAAGTAAATTCCTTCCTTAATGATATAAGGTGTAATAAACATAACAACCTCTCTTGTAAGGTCAACTTTTACAGTTTTAGAAAACAGATATTTTAATAATGGTATCTTTTTAAGAATAGGAATCCCTTTAATGTCTTCTACCTTTTCAGTCTTTCTTAATCCTCCTAATACAAAGGTCTCACCATCTTTAACATTTACTTCTGTGTTCATAGATCTTTGGAAGATTATTGGCATTCCTTTTGGACTCCAGCCTGTAAAATCACTAATTCTTGGAGAAATTCTTAAATTAATGAAATTATCCTGCTGAACAATGGGTAAGACAGATAGATATACCCCAGCCTTGACTGTCATCTCTCTACCAGGAGAATAACTATTATCCGAAGGCGAATAAGGTATTATTTCACTGGCATCAAGATAAGCTAAATTATTATTTTTTGTTATTATCTTTGGTGATGCCAAAACTCTTCCTTCACCATCTCTAATCATTAACTCGATAATATCTGAGATATTAAATCTGGGAGAAATAGTAAAGGAAAATTCTTTACTATCGTGATTAGGTGTATTATCTTCATATTTATATTGGGTTTTCTGATACCTGATTTCTGGGTACATTCTATCCAACCAGCCCATTATATCTAAACCCACCTTCTTATAAAATTCCCAATTTAATTCTAATATAGTAATTTCAATTAAGATATGTTTAATAGGAACATCTAAATTTCTAATTAAGTCCTTAACTTCTTCAATTTTGCTGGGGATATCTGTGATTATTAACCCATTCAAGTCTCCTACTTTAAGTATCTTACCATCTTTAGATAATTTATGTTTTACCAAATCGATTATATGAGAGGCATCTGTATGGTTAAGTAGAATCACACTTGAGACAAAATTACCACCAGCTTTTATCCCTTTAATATCAAATTCTCTAATAATAGGTTCCAAACTCTCTATCATTTCCGGGGTATCAGTAACATATACGATATTATCCTTCTCATTTACATAAACTGAGCCGTATATTGACAACATACTTTCAATGATTGGTTTTAACTCAAGTGCTACTGCATTTTTTAGGGTAAATTTTTGAGTTTTAATCTTACGATATTCCTTTTCAAGACTATAGAATTTTATCTCCTTTGTTTTTTCTAATTCATCCTCTTCTAAGGGAATTTTTTCTGCAGATTGCCCTTCGATTGAGAAAAACATTATGAGCAATAATATTATAGAGAGTCGTTTTTTTATTTTCATAAATAACACCTCTTTTTTTATTAATTTGTTTCTACCAAATAATAGTAGATGAATTTCATAATATAATCTGGTACGCTCAGTCTTGGGAAGTAACCCATACAATTTGCCGCATTGAGTCTCCCGCCAGATTTAACTTTTTCCTTAAATTCAGGTAAAGGATCAACTCTATCTAATATAGTTTCAATTATATCCCTTTGGTTGATAGTTAGGTTTTGAGATAGCATTAAGCCCACGACTCCTGTTGTATGCGGAGCAGCCATAGATGTTCCGCTAAGGTATCTATATTCATTTCCAAATTTTGTACTTATGATATTAACCCCAGGAGCAGTCAAATCTACAGATGTTTTTCCATAATTTGAAAACCAAGCAAGTTTATCATTGTGGTCACTTGCAGCGACTGAAATTATATTTGGTAAATCATATCCTGCTGGATAAAAACCAATAGATCTACCTCTTATTTTAGGAGGATTATCCAAATCCATTCTAAAGTTCCCTGCTGCTGCGACAAAAATTACACCATTTTTACCTGCATAATCTATCATTTCTTTTAAAGCCTCTGATGGAAATATAGAGCCCCAACTTGCATTAATTACATTGGCTCCCATTTTAATAGCATATTGAATAGCTGGAAGTATATTCGATAAATATGCATATCCATATTTACAGAAAGATTTAAGAGGCATGATTTTTATCTTCCAATTCATCCCTGCAATACCTTGACTATTATCTCCTATTGCACCAATTATTCCTGAAACATGTGTCCCGTGATATATTGGGTAACTATCATCCATTGGGTCATTATCCCAATTGAAAAAATCCCACCCATATACATCATCTACATACCCATTCTCATCATCATCAATACCATTTTTAGGTATTTCACCTTCATTAATCCAAATATTATCTTTTAAATCTATATGATTGTAGTCAATACCAGTGTCTATTACAGCTATTACTATCTCTCTACTTCCTGTATGAAAATCCCAAGCTTCAGGAGCATCTACATCTGCATCCTCTTTACCTTTGGTCTGACCTAAGTTATGCAATCCCCATTGCATATTAAAGAGTGGGTCATCAGGTATCTTATTTAGCCTATATAGGGAATCAGGTTCAACTTCTTTTACAATTCTACTATTCAAAAGTTGCTCTCTAAGATATTTAAATGGGAGCAAAGAACTTACATAACATCTTCTAAATACACTTTGTGAGTCATTTGTCACATCCTCTAACCCTAATTGTATATATAGGTCTTGTAATTTGTTGATCTGTACTTCTTTCAATTCTATAACTATTTTGTGGAAAATTTCCTCAGTATTATCTTGTAACATTTCTGCAAAGAGATAATTATTAAAACTCACCAATAAAATATAAAGCATTATTATTACTTTAATACCTAACAATATATATAATTTACTCATTTAAATACACCTCAATTCCAAATAAATTTCTACCTATTTCTATCATATTTTTTAGTAAGCGGATTAAACGGATTTATCGGATTATTTTTTATCCGTTTTACCTAATCATTCTTTTTTCTTTAGTGAAGATTTCGTAGATTCAACTTGTCGCTTCTCTTTATCTATATCTTCTATTCTGACGATGAAAATATCAGAACCTTCGCCTATCATACCTATAAAAAGTAATTTTTTACTATCAGGTGACCAAGACACTTCTCTCCATATTCTTGGAACATTCTCAATCTTTCTCAATCCACTTCCATCACTATTTATAAGCCACACCTCTCCACTTCCACCAAAGATAGCCATTTTTTTATCCGGAGACCATATTAAACCACAACCTGTATTTTCCATAATTAGTCTACTTGTTCCATCAGGATTTTTTATCCAAAGGTCTATCTTCTTGGGTAATTTTTCCTTACCACTTGCAACTGGTGCTTTTTTTAAAGGAATACCATCCCCTGTAAAATAAAATTTATACTTTGCTTCTAAAGGTGGTGCCTTTCGAGCTTGCTCCATTTCTCTAATCTTACTATGTTTCTCAAAGATAATGGTATGTCCTTCTCCGGGTGCCCAAATTGGTTTGTATTCATCATATGGATCACCACCTAATACTTCTACTTCTTTTGTATTGATATCTATTACGAGGGACCTTCCCGGATCAAACCTATGCCATGAAGTTTGGGAACATAGAATTTTTGTATCATCAGGAGACCATTTTGGAAGTCTATAACTCATTATATCATTAGGGTCAGGAGTAACACATACCCTTTCTGTTCCATCAGCATTCATTATCCAAAGTGTATCCCTGTCTTTTCCTGTTTCTAAAATTCCATTTTCATCCGTATCTTCTCTAAAGATATACGCAATCTTCTTTCCATCATGAGACCAAGTTGCTTCCATCTTCATTGTTTTAGTTATAGTGCCCATTTGAACAGCTCTTATAGGTTTACTTTCTATTTTTTTTTGAACTTCGTTTTTTGCTATACATACTCCTGTGAAAAATAATACTCCAAGAACAATTAATAACAACCTCATTTTTTTATTTTTAAACATTCTAATCACCTCCAATTTTTAATGATCAGCTAACCATTGAGATTCACTATAAGTATAAGGAGCTGTGGGGTATGTCCATGATTTAAGAGGTATCCCTAACCTCTGCTTTATCTGAATTGCATACCTTATTGATTCTTCTGACATTAAGTCATCTCTTACGATATACATCCAAGCATATCTTCTTAGTGTCTGATTAGGACCTAACTCTCCTCCATTATATCCAGCTAGTGCCTTAGCTAATAAATCGATATTATCATCATCACCAACTTGGCAGAAACTAAAAGCAGTCCTCAAGCACGGATTATTCATATATTGAGCGCCTGCTAATAGGTTTCCGTCAGGAGCATATAAATTAGTAGATGCAGGTATATTACCATTGCCATTATATGCTAAACTATTAAATGGCATCATCTGCATAAAGCCTAATGCTCCTTGTGGAGATATAGTAATTCTTCTATTCTGCCAGTGAGTGCCACTTGATTCCTGCTCTATCATACCTCGCAAAAGTTCCTCTTCATCTGTACTATCAGGTGGAATATTTGTAATAATTCCTTCTGGTAGATTAGTGCCATTGGGGTCAGACCGTGAATGTTGAATGTAAAAGGAACTGCTTTCTACATTCAAGGTCTGACTCTACTAATCCCCTACTAATCCAATAAACAACATTTTTTTGAGCATCATCCTTCCTCCTTCTTATTCCTCAATTTCTACGTTTGCTAAACGATATTTAATTTGATAGGGAAAAGGTTTTTCCCATGGACACATAATAAATTCTTTTGTATAGGCATTGATATAAACATACTGATATTCCCCTGGCATCGTCATATGTTCACATTTAAACCTCCAGTATGGAACTAATACTTGAATTTTTCTCTCTGATGTAGGCCAGCAATGATAGTGATAAACAATATCTATATTAGTTATTTTGTATCCATTATAACTAATGACTTTATAACTGTTATCCACTGCTGCTAATAAAGCCTCTGATGGAGAGATGATATTTTGTCTCCCTTCTTCTTTAAAACCAAGAACCTTCCGCCACCGCCTATGGAATATTACTATCCCTTTATAATTTACGCTAGCTTCAATATAATCTCCGCCATATTTTGGATCATCTAAGATAACAATATCCTTGGATTTATGCATATAATGAAATTTTAATCCATATACAGTCGAATCGATAACATGAGAAGTTAATGTTATAGTTCCCTTCTGTGCTATTTCCTCAATTAATAGCTCCGCATCCTTTTGTACTCCTTCTCCATATTCATTGATAAATCCTTCTACCATCTTCTGTGCTTCCTCTTTACTAAATGGTAGTGGCTTATCAAAGGTATTTGTCCCCATTACATAACTAAAACTACCATCAGCACGATAGAAAAGAATTTTATTCTCTTTTCTCCCCTTATACCTCCCGGGTGAATATTCAACTACTGTATTTGAAAGGGTGCCAAAAAATTTCTCCGCCATTTTCCTATAGTCATATTCCTCTTTTTCTACTATTAAAGGTGCTCCTGTGAAATTGAACACTGAAGGAATCTTACATTCAAGTCTGACATCGGCTATAGGTACATATTTCTTTTGGCGATGTGCTAAATCGTATCTATATTCTCTCCCGTGTTTATCTATATATAATTCCCCTCCCTCCTTTATTATCCTTTTATCTTTACAGCCACTGATGAAAATGAAAATAAAAATCACTACTATAAAAAGAATATTTTTAAAATTCATCTTCCATATCTCCTTACTTCCAATGATTGATCAATTCTCCAGTATAAGCATTAACATACAAGTATACTTCCTGATCAATCTCAATCCGCCATACTGGTATTAATTCTTGTTGTGCTTTTATAGAAGGTTTGCCATAATACGCTAAATCTATATTTGTTACTGAATAGTTCTCTGGTACCTTCCAAACCTTATTTTTATTTGCTAAGGCAACATTTAATGCTTTCTCTGCAGAGATGATTTGTCTTTTTTGTTCTTTTGTAGTACCAAATCCCATCGGCTTTCGCCAGCATTTATAATAATATTTTACTTCATCATCCTTTACTAAAACCCTGATACTATCAGAATCCCCTGCAATTGGAATACCTTTATATTTATGGTTGTATTCAAACATGTATCCCTCTACTATTTCATTTTTAATCCCTTCATTTAAGTCAAGGTCAGCCACCTTCATAGCAGTTATTGAGGCTAACTCAGCATCTTCAGGCAACCCTCCACCTTGTGTTTTAATAAATTCATCTGCTTTCTGTTTAGCTTCCTCTGCTGAAAAAGACAAAGCCTTTTCTTTGCCATCTATACCTTTATTCATAACCAGTATACCTGTATCAAAAGATTTAACGCTACTTGATAGAAAAGATGACTTATTCGCTTTCGTTAATTCTTCCTTTTGAACTATAAGAGGCGCTACCTGAGATTTTATGGTCGGGATTGGAACTAATATTTTAGCCCTTCCATTATCTTTTGTCGTATATATTCTTTTTAAGGAAGATTTAAATGGGTAAATATCCGTCTCTTCATCCATATACCAATACTTTAATTGAGGGGCTTGATTCAAAGATACATCATTCGTAATTGGTGGATTTGAAAGGGTATCATTTTGATTTTGAGCATGCATTATAATAGCATAATTTGCATATGTCCCTGTCCCTTCTTCAGGATCATACCAATTTACTTGTTTCCACGCATCCTTCATACTCATTCCTTTGTTACATTTATCCAGAAATCTTCTAACAATCTCCACATCTATTCCTCCCCCTGGTGCACTACCATGGTACCCAAACAACCCATGAGCAGGATTAGGATAGCCACATAAAGTCTTAGCCCATGCCAAGCCACATACATCTTTTTCTCCTTCTGTATGACAGTCAAGTATACTACAAAGTCCAAAGATGACCCATTCTGTATCAGCATCCCACGCTGATGTTGTATAATATTTATTATTTGGAATAGTAAGGTCTATTTCTATTCCAATATCCCTTGCATAACAAAAGGATTCATAATCCCCATCTCCATCAAGGTCTAATGCAATACTTCCATCCCTGTAACCATCTCCTGAAAAATAGAGAATATCAGCCTGGATATTATCTTGTCCCTTACTCTGTTCCTTGATAAAATTTATATTAAAATCTTTACCCCATTTATCTCCTCTACTTATCCAAGGAGGAGTATCACTTTCCATTATGTCTTTAAACTTCTTTGCATCAAGACAAGTATGTTCACCAGTTTCTGCAGATGCCCAATCTCCTGTAGCAAAATCTTTATCACTTTCTCTCTTCTGAACTTTTATTCCACCTTTTTTAACCGCCTTTTTCTGTTGTGTAGTAGAAACCGCCTTTTTTGATGGAGGAATCCCTGCTATAATTTCAATATCATATACCCCATCTGTAACAAAACCGCCTGTATCCTGTCTATGTCCATCCCATTTAAAAAATGGGTCCCAAAGAGTAATTGAAGGTTGAGGATTAGAATTAATCTCTTCAAAAATTAACTCTCCATTTGATGTGTATATTTTTAGTGTAACACTTTCACATGACTCTTTTAGATAATATTTGATAAGTGCATAGGTAAAATTGATTCCTTCAGGATTTATTACATCTGGATCAATATGTTTAATATACAGGAATGGTTCTTGGGTAGTAACCATTATTTCGTACGGTGAACTTTCATTGCCACTCGTATCTTTAGCTGTTATTTTGTAAGTATAGTCTGTTGCTGGCTGTAATTCCTTATCAGTATAATAATTATGATATTTATCACTTGTAATAAAGATTGGTGTTGGACCTGCATCATTTCGATATATCCTATACTGACTCCAATCAAGTTCTGTATTTTGAGTCCAGGCTAATTCTATTTCTGTTTCCTTGGGTGTTATAGAAGTAATAGTCGGTCTTGCAGGTGGGGTGGTATCTGGTGGAGGAGTTACATACGGTGTAGCGTAGGATTCATTCGATGCATCACTTTCTATGCCAAACTCACTTTCTGCCTTGATATAGTAATAATAGGTAGTGTCTGGTATTACATCCGTATCATCATAATAGGTATCTTTAACCAATGATGCAATTTTAGTATAATTTCCTCCTGCTGGCTTGCGATATACATTGTATCCTGCTACTGTATCTATACTCCCTATCCAGCCTAAATAAACTATATTCTCTCCTCCAATAGCAGATAATCCCCACGGTGGCTCTGGTTTAGTTAAATCCTCTGGTATCTCAGAGTTTATTTGAGATAATTCACTTTCATTCTCTGAGGTATCTACGGCTGATACTCGATAGTAATAGCTCTGACCTGCGGTTAAATCATATACCTCTAAACTATTTGTTGTTGGCTCATAATAATATTCATAGACATCCTTTGATACATTAGGTGAGGTGGATTCATATACACGATTCGAATTTCCCATCTTTAACTCCTTTTATTTTTAGTAATCGAATCAAACGAATTAAGCTCATATTTAGTACAACGAATTAAGCTCATATTTAGTACACTGATTGCACAAATTTATCAAATTTAATATTCAGATAATACAACTCCTACTGGAGGACCCATGTCTATAGGAATATAAGTAACTTGCTTAGATTCGGTATCTAAAATTACCACATATCCTGAACTTTTACTCATTCCACCAGTTCCACTACAAAGTAATATTAGATATTTTCCATCTTGAGTAATAGTAGATTTCCAAACTCCTCCTATTACATCATCTCCTTTAATTGGAATAGTAGTTAAAGTTTTAAGAGTTAAAGTATCAAATATTTTAATTTCTCTTTTCTTGTCTAAATATTTTAATAGATAAGTTTGCCTACCATCTGGAGAAAAGGCTAAACTCTTAGATAAATCAATTTCTGAAGATTTAACAAGTTTATTTATCATAGTACCAGGGTCTGTCTCTAACAGAAAAAACTTTTCTCTTTCTTCTTTTGAGTTAAATTTATTCTCCATTAGGAGAAACTTTTCACTATTGGGAACTCTTAAAAGTAATTTAAGAAATTTTGTTAATTTGCCACTTTTAATACATTTATTAGTTATTGTATCTATAATATCAATATTTCCATTGGCATGTTTAAGATACATGTATTTTTCATCAGGTGATATACCTTCACAGCCATATATTTTAGAGAATCTCTTAATATCTGTAATTTGATTTGCTTCATCAAATTCACATAGTATATGTTTTTCCGATGAAAAATTTTCCTCACTACCTGCGAGATATAATTTCCTCTTGCTCGGGATGGATACAAATTCATAAGGGTCATAAATATCTACTGATATACTTTTTATTATTTTCATAGTTTTTATATCAAAAATTAAGAACTCAGTTTTTAAAGAACCGAAATATTTTCCTTTACCAAGAGCAAGGCATATATAATCTACATCAGAACTTATCCTAAATAAATCAAAAGTATGTCCTTTTTCCTCAAAGGTACTTGTATGTATCCTTTTTTCATCTACTATCTTCTTCCCATCAAGGTCTATTTTATAAATAGTAGCATGTGTCCTTTCTTGTAAACCACCAGCAGCAACATAAGTAAAGTGTTTTTTTTGGGTACTAATAGAATCTTTTCCAGCAAAACATAGAAAACTTACTCCTACTCCCATTACTACACAGCATATGAGAATACATTTTAGAGTTTTCATAAATTCATCCCTCCTCAAATTTTAAAATTTTATTGCCAAGGTTTATTAGATTCATAATTCTTGACTGTTTTGACATACTCATCAGTAGCTATCTTTGTATCAAATTCATCTGATTTAACATTTCTCATTGCACTTATTCCCCATTTATAGCCGTAAGTAGCTGCATCTACTCGTTGGGATTCATTCCAATTTTCCCTCTGGTCTTGGGTTTGACTTTGATAAGTATAATTAAAAATATCTACTCCAGCAGCTATATTATAATCCCATTGCCATGCCATTCGATTATAGTCATTATGAGCGATGTGGGAGTTTTCATGCCAATAAAGTTCTATAATTTGCATTACCCCCCTTGCTGAAGAACTTTGATTTTGAAGTGGTTGTCCTCCCCTAAATTGAGTCCAATTAGTTTCTGTCCAGGCAATAGCTCTTAATCTATCTGATGGAAACTGAGGATTCATAGTTGCTCTATTTGGATTTGTTCCTATTATACTTCCAGTTATCGAATTTGTTGCTGTCTGACGATGTGTAAATAAAGCTGTAATCATAAGTCTTCCACCTGTGTTAAATCTTGTATTAAATGGATTGGTAAAGCCTGTTACAGTGCCTTGATAAGTATGATATGTAGCTTGCCACTTTAATTTTAATTCCCAATTAATTGTTGGGTTAAGTACTATATTACCACCTTCATCTGTGCCTATTGCTTGACATTTAATTTGGTATGTTTCTACAGGATTTACTCCTAAGGAAAATCTACTATTATTACTTGGTGAAGTTATTACTACTACCGGTCTACCAACTGATACCTCTACCGTTCTATTTCTTCTATCTTCCCTTCTTACTGGTTGTCGAAGTTGTCTCCTTTTTGTTGGTGATAAGGTTGCTATTATCTTTACATCATAATGACCATTATCTACCCATTCTGAAGTTCCTTGCTTATGTCCATCCCACCTGAATGTAGGGTCAAAGGCAGTAGTAGAAACCTCAGGTTGGGAATCTACTGCATTAAATATTAATTCACCACTATCAGAATTATATATCTCTAATGTTACACATTCACACTCTTCCCTTAAATAATAGGTTATATCCACATAATTAGTAGGAATTTCTGCATATGGGTCGATTATATTTGGATTGATACTCTTGATATAAATAAATTGAGGTTGAGTTTTACACTCTACCTCATAAGCATCACTCTCATTAAGACTTATATCCCTTGCGGTCATCTTATATTTATAAGTTGTATCTGGTTGTAGTCCATAATCAGCATAATAATTATGACCTCTATCAGTAATATTATCTACCTCCTCCCAGGTAGAGTCAATCAATTTATAAACATGATAACTGGCCCAATCA
The DNA here is from genome assembly GCA_040755795.1 of bacterium. Classification (NCBI taxonomy): domain Bacteria; species bacterium. The sequence continues at coordinate 23,571 of JBFLXS010000012.1, forward strand.
CCCTCTGTACTCTTACTCCAAACCAAATCTATCTCTGTTTCTTTCTCAGTAATATCAGTAACAGTCGGTCTTGCAGGTGGGGTGGTATCTAGTGGGGGAGTTACATACGGTGTAGCGTAGGATTCATTCGATGCATCACTTTCTATGCCAAACTCACTTTCTGCCTTGATATAGTAATAATAGGTAGTATCTGCTATTACATCCGTATCATCATAATAGGTATCTTTGACCAATGAGGCAATTTTAGTATAATTTCCTCCTGCTGGCTTGCGATATACATTGTATCCTGCTACTGTATCTATACTCCCTATCCAGCCTAAATAAACTATATTCTCTCCTCCAATAGCAGATAATCCCCACGGTGGCCCTGGTTTAGTTAAATCCTCTGGTATCTCAGAGTTTATTTGAGATAATTCACTCTCATTGCCTGAGGTATCTACTGCGGTTATACCATAATAATATCTTTGTCCTGAAGTTAATTGATATGCAGTAAATGAGGTATTAGTAATATTATATGCTAACCCATCATATTTATAATAATAACTCTCCTTAGTTGGCATACCTGTATCTCCTTCATAAACATTGTAGTAACTCACATCATTATCAGGAGGTGCGGTCCATGATAGATCAAGTTCACTGCCATTACCTGGGTCATTAATCTGTAAATTAGTAGGAGGAAAAGGAGGGATAATATCTACTGGTGATAGTGGAGTAGCACTTACCTTATCTGATGCCTCTGATTCATTCCATGAATTATCTATGGCCGTAACTATAAAATAATATGGCTCTAATTTAACTAAGTTCTCAAATGTATAAGAGGTTAGACTTTTATCAACAAAAATACAATAATCAAAATTATAAGGAGTAATATACTCATCATCCTTTATATGCACACAATAGCAATTTAAATCTAAGTCAGGATTAGGATTCCAGGATACTGTAATTTGTAGAACATCTGGAGAAGCCTGTACTCCGGTAGGTTTACCCGGAGCAGTAGCATCTAATACTACTACCTGTATAATGTCTGTACCTGGATTACCCGCACCATCTTCAACATATAATTTAGTGGTATATGTCCCTGGATCCCAGAAAGTCCATGAGACTATCATTCCTTCTTCATCATAATATCCATCATTTTCAAAGTCCCATTTATATACTACTATTTCAAAATTATCATAAGATGCACTACCATCAAACCGGACTGTTTCTTCTTCATATACCCATTTATCATAACCGGCATCTGCTATTGGCGGTTGTCTATCAACTATTATTACTTGTGGTAAAGTACAGGTACCCATATTCCCGGCGGCATCTTGAGCCCTGTACCAGCAATATTTCTCACCATCTGTATCATAATAATGAGAAATAGAAGTAGTAGAGATAGGGATTTCAATCCAGGTACCACCGTCACCCCAGTAATCTGCTGTCCAATTTATCCATGTTTTAATCACTCCAACATTATCATCATTCCATAAAGTAGCATAGATAGTCCCATCATTATCATACTTCGTATCCGTATCTGGCTCATCTCCTAAACTCACTACCCATGCCTTTGGCAGGGTAATATCCCTTACTGTTACCTTTAAGATATCAGTATCAATATTACTGGCATAATCTGTTACACGAAGTCTTGCAGTATAAATTCCCGGCTCATCATAAGTATGATAAATAATAGATGTAAGAAATGTCAAATCATCATACTCACCATCATTTTCCCAATCCCATTCGTATTTATAGATACCAATATTATCAGTTGAGCCACTGGCATCAAATTCTGTTGAAGTATCCTCATTAATTTCTTTATCATTTCCTGCCTTTGCTGTAGGTGGAGTCTTATCTATGGTGATATAATCATAAGTTTTGTTTTCATTCCCTGCTTTATCTTGAACTCTGTACCAGCAATATCTTTCACCCTCTCCAATATAAACATACCACTCAGATTTATCTGAAGGTGATATTTCTGTCCAGGTACCACCATTACCAGATACATCTGCGGTCCAATTTATCCATGTCTTACTAACCCCAGAGCCATAATCCCAGTTATCTAATGAAGCATATACCCGCCCATCATTGTCATACCAATTATTCCCACCTTCTTCATCACCTAATACTACACTACAACCCGGCCTGGTATTATCAACTTTAACAGATATTTTTGTATAAGTAGAATTACCAGCTTTATCACCGGTATTATAGGATATATCATACTTACCATCTGAATAGTTAGTAGTATCCCAATAATATGGATTATCATAGGTATCAATGATATCACCAATAGAAATATAATAAGGGCGGAAATCAGGAAGATCAGATAAATCATCTTTAGCTTCAAAGCTTACCGTACCCTGTCCTTTAAGAAAAGCACCATCTTTGGGTTCGTGATTGGTTATCTCAGGGGCAACCGTATCAATTTGACAATAATCATCATCAACCCAATCTGACCAATTACCTGCATTATCTTTTGCCTTAAATCTAAATTCATACTTCTTTTTATGTTCAGCATTAGTATAAGTATAATTCGAAGTAGTATATGCTTCAAACTTCCAATCAGCATCATTAATCTGCACCTGTAACTCTCCAGTATTAACACCTGATTCAGCATCAGAAACACTGATTTTAATAGTGAGGGAAGTGGAGTTTTGCCAGCCATTTGGCTGGTCGAAGGTGTTGATTGTTGGAGGAGTAGTGTCCCACGGATAACTACCATAACATCGATACTTTTCTGAACTACCACCTTTATAGCTATACACTCTGATTACATAAGATTTATTGATAGAGGAATAATAAGAGATATATTCATCAGTTGTACCTGTATTTAATGAAGCAGCCAAATAATCATCCTCGTATGGATTTTCAGACATATCTTCAAAGGAATTGTATAGAAAAAGGTCATAATCTGTACCATTTGGAATATTAGTTAACTTTATGATGATATTCCCAGAGAAATTGGTAGTGACTTTATAATAATTAGATGCTCCTTTAAATGGAAGTGTATCTGAATAATCAAAATTAGCTGAGTAAACCTCTGTACTAATTATTAAAATAGTAAATACACTAATTAGAATTAAATTTGCCTTGTTCATTTTGCCTTTTCCCTTGGTTTTACTTTTAATTCTCCAGCTCTTATCTTCTTCTCAAACTCTGGTAGTTCGTCATAAGAAAGTTTACGAACCCCAAGCTCTATATTCTTAGGACTTTTTTCAATCTGTTCTAATAAACCTAAATCTTCTTGTATCTTACTCATCTCCTTAGCCGCTTTATCTAATACAGGTGAACTTCGAGAATCCATTAATTCTTCAAGCACTTTTAGTGCCTCCTGCAATTTCCCTTCTTCTTTTAACTCAAGTGCCTTATCAAATAATTCTTGTTGATGTTGAATAGTCCTTTCATACCATTCTTTTTGTATTTGTTTCCTTTTCTCATCAGATATTTTAAAATGAGGAATGGGTTCAGGCTCTGGTTTAGGTGTAAGTATTCTTTGTATTTTTTCGATAGCCATTTCTGCCTCTTTTGCTAATTTACTATCTGCTTGGGCGGTATCTACTACTTTCTGAAAGCAGGCTAATGCCTCTTTAAAGTTTCTTTCACGATAATATTTAATTCCTAAATTAAATTGATAATTTGGGTAATATTCTTTAGGTATTTCAATCTGAGGAGTAGGTTTAGGTTGAGATAATAAAGCATTTTTTCTTTTTTCTTCATTAATCTTATCAATCATAAATTTAGATTGATTAGATGCTTTAGTATCTGGATATTTTTTGATAATTGATTCAAAAATTTGTATAGCCTCGTCGTATTTTTTTTGATTAGCAAATTTTATCCCGTTGACCAGTTCTATTTCTGGCTTTGGGGATAATGGTTTTTCAATCCTTTGTTTTTTTAGTTCTTCAATCTCCTTCTTTGCCCCTTGCTCTATGCTCTTAGCTCCATGCTCTCTGCTCCTTGCTTTATCCATCATTACTTCCTTTTCATCTATACTTAACAATTTATCTTTTTCCGCCCAGGTTATATTAAAGCAAGTAATCAAAGTTAGTATTAAAACTAAAACAATAATTTTTTTAGTCATTTTTTTCTTCACCTCCATGATTTAGTTTTACTCGATATTCAAGTTTTTTAAGATTAAGTGGCTTATCCTTTTTTAACCGCAAAGAACGCAAAGATTATAGGTTGTTCACCACCCTTTTAATTCCTTCCTTGAGTCTTAATACATTGAAATTTATAAGCAATCCTAATTTACAATTTGACAATTTTAAATAAGTTAAATAGACCTATTCCCTTCCTTTGCGTCCTTTAAAAAACTTGAACATTGAGTAATCAGTAATCAGTAAATCGGCAACAGTTTTCTCCTCACCGATTACTTGATTACCGATAATCGAACATCTGTCTCTTATATCTCTTCTAACTCCTCTAATAACAACTTGTTAGAGGCATTTAATCTTTTTATTCGCTTAATATATTTTTGCCAGGTATGTTCCTGATTTAACTCTTGATATATTTTTTTCACCTGCTGACAATATTCCTTCGCTATCTTATAATCATCTTTTCGTCTTAAACCTATGTAGTAACTAATGAGTCTTTTAAATAATCTAATTGCTTGGGCTGGTTTTTTAGTCATTGCTTGTTGGGCAACATTTTTTATATCGGTTACCCGTTGATTGGGCAGCAACGCAATTTTAATCGCTGAATCAATATCATTCTCATAAAGAAGTATTTCTATAAGAAGTGGATATTTTTTTGCCTTTCCTAAAAATAATAAAAGGCTATTTCTAATCTCCTGCCATTGCTTCAATTCACCAAACAAAGCCTTCATTTTTTTGTAGGATTCTAAGTCATCTTGCTCTTTGAAAATATCAAAATGGAGATTTAACGCCTCATCACGCATATTTGCCTTTTCATACAAGCTAACTAATTTCTTTTTTAAAATTATCCGTGGGTATTTTTCATATTTATCAATTGCCTTTTGATACCATTGAATTGCCTCATTTATCTTTCCTGATTGTTGTAATTTATCACATAATCGAATACAGTTTTTCCAATTATCAAGGTTATTCATACAAACTTCAAGGTATCTATCATTATCACCCTTCTTATTATAAAGTTCTAACAAAAATTCTATTATATCTTCTTTCAGGTTATCTTGTTTTAATTCAGAAAGTTTTGTTAATAATATTCGCTCTAAAGTAACATAATTATCTTGCGTCTGGCATTGTTTTATAACCAATTCTAAAATAGATGTGGCAAATCCACCTTTATCGCTGAGATAAAGTTCAATAAAATCATTAAAAAATAGTTGTTTTTGGGGGATGGTGAATTTTAAACAATCATCAAGGCATTCCTCAATGAATTCAGCAAACAAACCGTCTATATCATAAGTTTTTTTATAATTATGGATAGATTGGTGGATAATAGATTGTAATATTTTCAATCTCATTTGAGGCTCATAATTCTTTGTCGTATTCCTAATTTCTTTCAATTTAGTTAAAAGGTTACAAAGTTGTTGATAACTTTGTATTTCAAATTCCAACGGCAGAATTGCCTGTTCACCATATCTTCTATTCTCACTTACCTTTTCAGGAATATCAAGATTTAAGGTAGAAATTAAAGAGGGTTCTTTTTTAATCATTTTTAACAACAAATCTATCAATTCTTCTTTTCTCTTCCTGCCAAGCGATGCTTCAATCTTTCTAATTTCTTTAAATTTTTCTTTTGATTTTAGCCAGGCATACAAAAGTGCGGTTGTATGTCTACAGAATGGTTCTTCAGATGGGCAATTACAGGAGGCATTCAATTTATTATTTTTTATCTCAACCGACGCAATGTAATTTGACAACCCACTTCCGATTATTTCACCTCGAAGGGTTTGGTCAAAGACAATACTATTAATCACCTTCCCTTCAGTGAAGAAGGCTAATCCTCTGGCTAAAGTAGCAGAAGTTGCAAGTTTTTTCATTATTCGCTCATTTATATCTAATAAACTTGTTACTTCCATATTCAATCCTTTACCAATGACTAATGGTAACCGTTCAGGATATAGCCACAGAGTCACAGAGAACACAGAGGGAATATAGCAGTTATTAGTCAAAATTTTACTCAGAGTGGATAAGGAAAAAATCCCAAATTCCAAGCACCAAATCTCAAATAAGCACCAAATTCCAAGTCCTAAATACCAAACTATGGGGGGTAATGTTTTGAATTTTGGTCATTCGAATTTGTTTGGAATTTGGAATTTGTGATTTGGAATTTCATAGCCATATCTATGTTAAATTTCGATTAATAAGTGCTATAATTCGTGTGCATTTGTGGCTAATTTCTCTAATTCTCTGTGAACTCTGTGCCTCTGTGGCTGAACGCTTACGACTAATGACTGCTCTCTCTCGACACCTGTGCTTGTTCAAATGTTGCCATTTGGGTAAGTATCTTAACGCCTGCTTCGACTAAACTCATGGCTAATGCGGCGCCCGTTCCTTCTCCTAATCTTAACTCCAGGTTTAAGAGGGGTTTCAGTCCTATAAATTCTAAAATTACCTGGTGTCCTTTTTCTACTGAGGTATGCCCGGCAATCATATAATCTTTAATTTCTGGTTTCAGGGTATAGGCAATGAGAGCGGCGGCACCTGAAATAAATCCATCAATGACGATTGGAATTCTATTCCCCGCGGCGGCTAAAAGAACACCAACCAACCCGCCAATTTCAAATCCACCTAATTTTGATAAAACATCCAATCCGTTCTTTGGATTTGGATTATTAAATTCAATGGCTTTTTTAATCGTTTCTATTTTCCTTTTTAACATCTCATCATCAATTCCAGTTCCTTTACCAGTAACATTTTTTACTGGCTGTTTAGTAATCGCGGCGACAATAGCCGAAGAAGGGGTAGTATTTCCTATCCCCATATCTCCGGTGCCAACAATGTCTATACCTGAATTAGTCAATTCTGATTCAAAAACCTCTACTCCAGCCATAATTGAGTTAATAGTTTGGCGGTAGCTCATCGCCGGATGTTTGGTTATATTTTTAGTTCCATACCCAATCTTTTTAATGACAAGTTCTGGCACTGGTTCTAAATCTGCGGCAACACCCATATCCACAACGATTACCTTTGCCCCAACATGTTTAGCCAGAACATTTATTCCTGCTCCACCACGAATGAAATTATAAACCATTTGAGGAGTTACTTCCTGGGGAAACAAACTAACCCCCTCTTCACAAACTCCATGGTCTCCAGCCATAGTAAAAATAACCTTTTTGGAAAGGTCAGGATTCTTTTTGCCAGTAATAGCCACCACAACTCTTGCTAATTCCTCCAATCTACCAAGACTATTCTTAGGCTTTGTTAAATTATCCAATCTACTTTGTGTCTCTTTAAAAGAATTTTTATCAATAGGTTTAATATTTTCCAATAATTTTTCTATTTTTTGCATTTTCCCTTCACTCCCATATTAAAAATTTAATATGTGAACTTCGTTAATTTAACGAAAATAATTTTTGTAACTATTCACCGCTAGTGTCGTGTTGAGTAAGTTTTGCACGGGGCATCATCAGGTTTCGTAACCTGCAAACGGATAATTGGTAACTGGTAATTGGTAACTGGTAACTGGTAATTGGTAATTGGTAACTGGTAATTGGTTAAATAGTTTCGTCCTGAGCTCAGCCGGTAATCCCTCAGTTATCAGTGGTAAAAACTAAATAGAAATTTTCTCTCGCAAAGACGCAAAGTTCGCAAAGATTA
>JBFLXS010000013.1 GCA_040755795.1 bacterium
CATCAACGAGTCCGACAGGGTTACCTTGAAATCAGCAAACAAGAATCGGCAAGGGTGAAAATAATCAACCGACAAAAAAGTGTTGAAGAAATACATCAAATTATTTTGAATTTATGCTCAGGAATTGGTAACTGTTCACCGCAGAGACACAGAGACGCAGAGAAGAAAATTAAAATTTATGGACGATAGGCTTAACATCCCTGATTTTCATCAGTGCAATCTCTTGAGTCCAACAACATTAAACTTGCCCTGATGAAAATCAGGGATGGATTAACAAATCTGGTTTGCCGGCTGAACATTCGGCAAGCAGGTCCTATGTATTTCAATGGCTACACCAATAATCTTTTCTGTTATCTGATTTATTTCCATATCTTCTCTGTAAACTCTTGCGTCTCTGCGGTAAATTACCACCTGAACGGTTACCGGTAATTAAATACCGTTCGGCTGATCTCAGGACGAAACTATTTAACCAGAATTATCCGTTTGCAGGTTATGAAATCTGATGATACGCCGTGCAAAACTTACTCAACACCACAATAGGGCTATACTTTAAATATATGGAATTTCCACATATTCTGGTTATATCTGCTTCAGCAGGTGCGGGGAAAACTATGACCCTGTCTGAACGCTATATAAAGTTTCTCATTTCGCCAGAGATAAAAACCTCTGCCCGCAACATCCTGGCTATTACCTTTACCAACAAAGCCGCTGGTGAGATGAAAGAAAGAATCATTTTTGACCTTAAGAAAAGGGCTCTTTGTGATTCTAAAAACAAAGAATTAGCTGAAAAAAAACTGAATGAACTACTTGATAATTATTCAGATTTTAAGGTGCAAACCATTGACTCTTTCCTGACATCAGTAACTACTGCCTCTGCCTTTGAATTGGGGATTCCACCACATTTTGAAATAAAAATGAGCTCATCCCCGGCATTCAACTTTGCCCTTGATGAACTTCTCTCTCAGGTATATCATAATTCCCCCCTCGAGGCTATCTTCCTTAATCTTGTCGATGAACTTCTGCATATCAATTCAAGGATTACCTGGAATATAAAGAACGAAATCCTTACAAATATCAGTAGTCTAAGAAAACTGGAGGTTCTAAAAGGAGTCAAAGTAAAACGAGTTTGCACAAGCGAAGATATAAAAAAACTACGAACGAATCTTATCAAAGATGTGGAAGGATTTTGTGAAATGGGCAAGGAAAAAGTAATGTTTAGTGCAAACTTTAAGAAAGCCGTTGACAATTTCAGAAATGATGCTCACTATCAACCATGGGAAAGTAAAATGTTTCTAAAGGATGATGTGAATGAGAAAGGATTTTGTAACAAAGGTTCGATTATTACCCCTTCCCACCAGAAGGTATGGCAGGAGATTCGGCAGGGCATCTCTTCACTTGCCGAAATGACCGCTCATTGCCGTTTTGCCCCATTCATTGATATTATTAACCATTTTGATGAAGGTGTTGATTCCTTTAAAAAACACATGCAAATCATCTTCATCGAAGACCTGAACATCCTGTTGAACACATTCCTTGAAAACGAAGGGGCTGTTCCAGAAGTTTATTTTCATCTCGGTGACCGTATTGCACACTTCTTTATAGATGAATTTCAGGATACGAGTCGAAGCCAGTGGCAAACCTTATTCCCGCTTATTGAAGAGGCACTTTCAAAGACAGGTTCGCTTTTCTATGTTGGTGATAAAAAACAGGCTATCTTTGGCTTCAGAGGGGGAGAAAGTGCCCTTTTCGATGAGGCAAAAGCGAATTTTCCAAGCGTAGAGAAAGAGAAAATTAAAGAAGAATTTCCGGAGATAAACTATCGAAGTCGGGAAAATATTGTTGAATTTGTCAATAACACCTTTTGCATGGAGAATCTGAGCCATTGGGCAGAAAAGGAAAATCTCTCCCTTTCCTTTGAGACTTATCTCCATAGCCAACAGAAATCAAAAGAGAAATTTAGAGGTGGATATGTCCGAATAGAGTCGATAGATGAACCACTGGATAAAGATGAATTATATCCAAAAATTGAACAGTATCTTATTGATGTCATTGCGAACAAAATAATCCATAGATTTTCTCCAGGGGAGGTTACCATTCTTGTTAGAACGAATGATGAGGCATCGTGGGTTACCAGGGTTTTAACTGGTGCAGGGATTGCCGTGGCTTCAGAAATGACCCTTGATATTTCTTCACACCACTTGATTCAGGAAATAGTCTGTTTCTTAAAATTCCTGAACTCACCCATTGACAATCTTTCATTTGCAGGCTTTTTGCAAGGAGATATTTTCCTCAAGGCAACTGGGCTTACTTATCTCACGATTTATTCGTTTCTTCTTAAAAATCGAATAAAAAGAAAGGCACTTTACACCCTTTTCCGCGATGAATTCCCGCAGGTATGGGAGTCGCATTTAGAAAACTATTTTCAGATGGTTGGCTTTCTGCCACCTTATGATTTAGTCAGCAAAATCTTGAAAGGGTATAATGTGTTTCAGGAATTTCCAAATGAAGAAGGATTCTTTTTTCAATTGCTTGAGGTGTTGAAAAACACTGAGGTAGAAGGGGAAAATAGCCTTAAGTCGTTTCTTGCCCGCTGGAACAAAGATGAAGAGGAGAAAAAGGACTTCCATGTGGTTTTACCCGGCTATGCCAACGCCATTCGGGTAATGACCATTCATAAGGCAAAAGGGCTTGGATTTCCCGTAGTCATTTATCCATTTGCATATCTGGAAAAATCAACAATTAATGAGATTTATGAAAAGGATGGCGAGGGAATTATACCTTATCGTATTGTTGAAAAAGAGCGAAATGCATCTGCAAAACTAAGGGAACTTTACGAGAGAAGATTCACCGCCCAATTGATAGAAGGGCTAAATATATTTTATGTGGCATTGACCCGTGCCATTGATGAACTTTATATCTTTATCCCGAAATTCAAAGATTATAAAAAGTTACCTGTGCCAATTCTTGAACCCCGCCTTGAGATTGGCTCACCTGTTATTCAAACTCCAAAAACTTTAGAGCAGAGAAAAAGTCATATCTATCCTCCCCAGGTCAATGAATGGCAAGATAAACTTTATCGTCCAAAGATAAATATCGATGAATTGCGGGATACTGACCGTAAAAAGGCTAAAGAGAGAGGAATATTTATTCACGAATTTCTCGCCGGGATAGAAAGGCTATCGGAACAATGGAAGGAAGAAATTGAGGACAGGTTTGGCACTTTAAGTCAAGATAAACAGGAGATAATTCCTATCTTGAGGAATTTCTTTAAAAGAAAAGAGATGCGAAAATGGTTTATGCTTGCAGAGGATATTAGTGTCTATTGCGAAAAGGAGATTGTCGATGAAAGTGGTCAACAGTATCGAGTAGATAGGCTTCTGGTCTGGCAAGATAAAGTGGTGGTAATCGAGTTTAAATCTGGTGAACCCCAATCAGCAGAACACCAGAAACAAGTCCATACCTATTTAAGATTACTCTCAAAGATTTATCCAGATAAAACGCTTGAAGGATGGTTATTGTATGTGGATGAACTGGTAAGATGGTCATCGAATACCAGATTATCTTTGTAACATTTTAGCCATCTGAAGTGAAATTCAGGTAATCAGTTATCGGTCATCAGGGTATCGGTAAAGGGAAAAGATCAATTGGTTGTTACCGATTACCTGATTACCGATTACCTTACACTTCATTTAGGCTGGAGTTTCGTTAATTTAAGGAGCCATTGAGGCTATCTGAATCCTTATCAATCTGTTTATTTTGCTCAAAGATGGCAAAATTAGGTTCAAAAGTCTGATGATTTTTTTTGCAACTTATCCTTTGAAGTTGAGTTGATAAAAAATGCTTCACCTATTTTCTTCCCTTTGTGGTTTATCCTTTTTTAATCGCAAAGAACGCAAAGAAATCGACCGCAAAGAACGCAAAGATTAAAGAAGAAAGGAATCATGGAAAATTCACGAAACTCCAGTTCTACCATATTTCTATGAATTTCAAATTAACTTGTTTCAATATCTATTTTTTGAAACGGGTTTATCCATCAATTAAGTAGCGACAGAGCAATAGTATCCATGTGCTTGAACATAACCTTCGACATCTAATTTGTAATTCGGCACCGTTGTGCCGATGCCGGACATTGCCTTATGTTGCCGCTATGCCAAAACCTCTCTTTAACAATTCCACTATGTCCTGGTGATCCTGATGTTGCTGCTTCAGAGTTTCCATAACTTCTTTATGCCGTTGTTCTGCCTGTTGTTGCATTTCCATAGTTGCTGCATGCATCTCTCGGACTAATGTTCTGGTTCCATTGAATACATATGCCACCACTCCTGATACCGATGCTACGGTTCCAAAGATAGTGACAAGTGCAATAACCCATTCGTTCATTTCTTGCTCTCCTTTTCATGTCTGGAATTTCTGTTGGAAAAAGTCCTGTAGAAAGTTTGCGAATTTAGGGATGCTGCCAAAATTCGAGACCTAAATTCTAATATTACCACCAGTCTTGCTGATAACTACTAATTCCTTCTACTTATCAACTACCTCTTGCAACACAAATCTGTAAACCTTACCAGTCTTTAGGCTTTCTAAGTACAACCCCTCTTCATCTTCAAACATTCTCCACAGCGCTTTTCCATCCTTTTGGAAGGTATACTCCAGTGGGGTATAAATTGTGATTATTTAAAGTAATCGGTAATCAGTAATCGGTAATTTGAGATAGCAGGCTACTGCGTGCTCTTTACCGATAACCTGATAACCGATAACCGATAACCTGAGTTGATAGTAACAGGAAATCACAAAATATGCCTCTCTAAAGTATAATATCACCAGTATAGTATCCATGTGCTTGAATATAACCTTCGACATCTAATTTGTAATTCGGCACCGTTGTGCCAATGCCGATATTATCTTATGTTGTTGCTATTCCAAAACCCTTCTTTAATAATTCGACCACATCTTGATGCCGCTGTTCTGCCCGTTCGTCACTCTTTTTAAACCATTCTGTCACTTCTCGGTGTCTCTGCTCAGCTTCTCTTTGCATCTCCATAGTTGCGGTATGCATCTCACGTATTAATGTTCTGGTTCCATTGAATACGTAAGCTACAACTCCTGAAACAGATGCTACTGTTCCACAGATAGTAATAAATGCAATTATTAACTCATTCATTCTTCACTCCTTTCATCTGTGAGATTCAAACATCCCGAAGGTTTCAAACCTTCGGGAGATTCCTGCTGACTGTTCTTACTTCTTCACCTCTTGCAATAAAAATCTGTAAACCTTACCAGTCTTTAGGTTTTCAAGATATAACCCCTTTTCATCTTCAAACATCCGCCAGAGCTCTTCGCCATCTTTTTGGAAGAAAATGTCGCCGGTGTAGTATGCATGTGCTTGCACATCACCTTCTACATCTAATTTGTAATTCGGTTCCGTCGTCCCGATGCCGACATTGCCTGGGAAATATGTTCTATCAGCGTATAAAGCAATTCTTCGATAAGCAGTAGCCTCGCCTGTTTTTGTGCCTGTTATCCCACCTATATGTAGCCATTTTGAGTCTCCATCTATATTATTCGCCATCCCAATCCAGTTATCAGTATAAAGTGTGCCAGCCGAATCGGTGAAATTTAAATGCCCCGCTGTGTGAATACTACCGCTTCTCACATCAAGCGACGCTCATGGCCCGGTTGTCCCGATGCCGACATTGCCTTCCTTGGTAATCCGCATCCGTTCCTGCCAACCAGTTGCATCATCATTGGTTGAAAACACCATATCATCTGTTGGAGTACCACCCGGTACACAATTACCTATTGTCCAATCATATTGACCCGGAACCTCACCACCTACAAAACACCCTAAACCACCCATAAGGTTACCAGCAGATGGAGTAAGAACAGCATCTGCACTGTAAATTTGTGCTGCAAAGGCAGATGTAGGGCTGATAATTAGCCCAACTAACAATATCACTGAAATTATTGTCTTTTTCATTTTTTTTACTTCCTCCTTTTTAGTTTTTGTCTGTGTAAAAATGGAGATGTGGTGATATTGGAGATATGGAGATTGATTTTAAAAAATATCTCCTCCTCTCCTCTATCTCCTTATCCCCTTTGCTTACACTTTTTTTCCCTTATACGATTGCCCAGCAATAAATTTTGGAGGATGTTTTTTCACCACCTTTCTTTGCAAGATTGGGCAGGCACAAGGTATACTTTATATTTTAACCGTAAAAAGAGGGTGTTGAAAAAGTCTTCACACCCAACCCTAAATGTCTATTATTATACATTATACCCGACAATATGTCAAGTATTTTTTAATATTTTTTAAATTTATGTAACCGTTCAGGGATATAGCTACAGAGTCACAGAGAACACAGAGGGAATATATAACCACGAATGAACACAAATACAAAAAAAAGTAACATTTTAGCCATCTGAAGTGAAATTCAGGTAATCAGTTATCGGTCATCAGGTTATCGGTAAAGGGAAAAGATCAATTGGTTGCTACCGATTACCTGATTACCTTGCACTTCATTTGGGTAAATAGTTACTTATCTTTCATACATCTCTATCCCCAACTGTCATAAACCATTTACTGCCATCCAGAAGTAAATCAGCAAATTCAAAGGAAGAATTTGGATGCACAATGACTGAAGATGAATCTGGCCGTAATGAAAAACCAAACCTCTTCAGTATATTAATGAATGGATTTGTGTTAAGTAGCCCGGCAGAAATAGAATAGACCTCTCTTTTTCTTAATTCTATGATTAAATTACTTAAAAGTTCCATTCCTGCTTCCTCAGTAAGGTAAAGGAAATCTTTGATATGCACAATACCGGCTTCGGTTATAAAGATAAGATAGCCGACGATGGAGGTATTTTTTTTCAATATAATAGTTTCGACATTATACAATGGATGTTCAATGAATCTCCAATTTAGATACTTTGCACTTCGAACGCCAATTACGGGATAATTTCCTTTTACTTCATCAAAAAAGGCGTTAAATTCATCTCCAAACCTATCCCTGGTGATAGTAAATTCGTATATCCTTTTTCTAAATATTTCCGTACCTGTCCATTTCATCATTGGATTGATAATTTTACTTACCCAACGAAATTTTTTACCCCACTTATCCTCAATCTTAGAATCGAGTTTTAATAATTTTGCATAACGAAACATTTTGCCAATAACAGTATGACCTACTTTAAGGTGAACTACCAGCATTTTATCATTGGGATGGGCATATAAAAACGGGACGATTCCTTTATCCACACATTCTTTTGCCGCTTTTCTTAATTTAATCGCCACGCCAAGAGTTCTATATTTTTTATTTATCGAGAAGTCTCCGCAATTCCAGCAAATCACCTCTTGATTTTCTACCTTGACGGCTCTTGGTAAGGCACAGGTGAAACCAGCGACCTCTCCTGAGTCTTCATCAATAACCAACCATACCTTTGCATTTCCGTAAGGATTTTTTTTATATAACCAAACATATCTCTCTTCGTCTAAAGGGATTCTTCTATTTTCGTTCAATGTCTGGATTAAAATATCTTTATCTTTGTCTAAATCCGCCTCTTTAATTAATATCCCCATTTTTCCTTTTCCCCTGAAAATAGCCGCATAAATAGAACACAGATGAACACAGATTAAACGGATGAACACAGATTTTTTTTAAAAATATCTCCCTCAAAGACACAAAGGTAAAAATCTAATTCTTTAATTTATCTGTGTTATCTGTGTTCATCTGTGTCCCATTAATTTTCATCGTCCTATGTGCCGACTTGTCGGCATGAGCGTTTTTCCAAATATTTTGACATAAGTAATTCAAGCCTTTGCTGAGTATTATTCCAAATTTCTGCTCTATCTTTTTTTAATTCAATTACATCTTCCTTGTATTTTTCAATATTTTCTTTCATTTCTAATATTCCTTTCTCAATGCCCTCACTCGTATTATCAATAAATACTGCCCCTTTATAAAAGGTTTTTCTGAGTATCTCCCAATTTGAGATAATTAATGGTTTTTGTAGAGAGACTGCTTCATAGCCGCCTCTCTGCATGGTATAGTCATCAAGCGTAATAACCATAACCGCATCTGATGCTTTAAGCAAACCCGTATATTCATCATTGGGTAAAAAATCAGTAAATGTTACATTTGAAGGGGCAGGAGTAATCGTTTTTTTATTTTTTCTGGCATCGTTTAAATCACCTGTAACATAAAAATTTATCTCAGATAACCTTTCTGCCGCGGCTAAAAATGTCTCAATTGGCTCATCAATGGCAAAACTGTTGATTAATGTAATACTAAATCCTGGTTTTAATTTAAGTGGGGCAGTGTTTTTAAATTCTACTGGAACATCACTTATAATTGTGGCGTGACAATTCCATGAGTTTATTATAGATTTTAAATACTCATTGGTCACAATCGTGGTTATGGCATATTTAGAAAGGAACTTGTGTAAAAATAATGCCCTTCTTCCAAACCTTTTATCAATTATCGCCCCGGTATGGGCATCAATAATAAAACCTGCTGGGTTAAATCTTGTCCAGAAATACGCTGGTAATGCGGCAAATATAGGTGGACTCATTGTTAGAATAATATCTGGCCGCTCTTTTAAAAATATTTTATAGGTTTTTATAAATTGAAATAAATATTTAAAAAATATTGTCCAGTAATTACTCCCAAACATTCCATAATATACAAGATATGATTTACCACCTAATTTTTTAGCAATATTATCACTCCGACTACAATACGGAGCCCAGGATATAAATATAATCTTCATATTAGATAGAATACTACAAAATCAGACGAAAGTCAAGGGGAAAATATGTTAAGGTTACATCTCCTCAGATTTGACAAAATAGTAGGAACTGCCTGGTAAGGATTTAGCCTCTTCTATTGCCTTTAAGGCTAAGGCGTGGGCTTGAAAATAATTATTTATCTCTATCTTTTCATTGGTAACTATTCCAATAGAGATAGTCAAGATAGGATGGGTGGAAAAAGATTCAGGTGGATATGCAGATTTAATTTCATCATCAAAGGTAGAAATTATCTGATGAGCGATTTTCTCCCAGTTAGATACAGAGGTAATAACGGTAAATTCGTCTCCGCTACAATGTCCAATGAAATCAGTTGGATTACCAATATTTTTAATAGTTTCAGTGATGATTTTAGCCGTTAATTTAATTACTTCATCTCCTTGAAAAAAACCATAGGTTTTATTAACTGCCTTTAAATTATCTATATCAAGATATAATATGGCAAATTTTTCAGGTTGATTTATTCTTTTCTTAATCTCTTCTTTAATAAAGAAATTGCCAGGCAAGCCGGTTAATGGGTCAAGTGATTTTTCATAGTCTGTCCTTCGCAGGTAGGCATTGAGTTGTGAAGATACTTTTTTAGACTCAAATATATCAGTTATATGTCCATTTGCTCCACTTTCTAAAATCTTAATTTCTTGCTCTGTCGTTTTTGCCCCAAAGGTAATGATGGGGAGGTGTCCAGAGCGTGGGTCATTTTTAAGCCTTCGGATAATAATTAATATATCTGGTAAACAAGCATTTAAAAGTATAAGGTTTGGATAAGTATGATATACTTTTCCCAGGACATCCTCTCCGCTATGGGCACAAATTGTCTCAAATCCATCTTTTTCTAAACCATAGACAAGCAAATTGGCATTTAACGGTTCTCCATCTCCTATTAATATTTTTTTATCGGGAGTTTTTGTTTTATTTCTTCTTGTTTCTTCTAATTCTATGATTTGTTGAAACACCTCGACTATATTAGCATCAAATTCTGCGCCCGCAGATTGTTTCAATTGATTTATCGCCTCTTGAAAAGATAATGCCTGTCTATAAGGTCTATTTGAAATCATAGCGCTAAAAGCATCTACAACCTTAATAATACTTGCCTCCATCGGAATCTCATCTTGACAAAGACCATCTGGATAGCCTTTTCCATCAGGTGATTCATGATGATAGCGAATGGCTGATAGGAGTTGTCCTGGAAGTCCTACTGGCGTGAGAATTCGTTCGCTAATAAGCGGGTGTTTTTTAATGTTGTTAAATTCTATATTATCTAACTTGCCTGGTTTTTGCAATACCTTTTCACCAATAGCAATTTTTCCAATATCATGGAGTAAAGTAGATATTTTTATGATTTCGATTTCTATATTTTTAAATCCCAGTTCTTGAGCAATTGAGGCGGCATAGTATGCTTTTCTCTCAGAATGCCCTTGATTATACGCATCTCTGGCATCTACCATCTGGGCTATTTTTTTCGCTATATCTCGTATATCTTCGTATCTATATAAATTTTCCGCATTACCATTCTCAATTTGATTAGCCAAAACAGACAATTGCTTCATACACTTTACAAATTCATTTTCCATTTCTTGCCCCTTTTTATTCTATACTCCAGTGGGGTATAAATTGTGATTATTTAAAGTAATCGGTAATCGGTAATCAGTAATCGGTAATTTGAGATAGCAGGCTACTGCTTGCTCTTTACCGATAACCTGATAACCGATAACCTGAGTTGATAGTAACAGGAAATCACAAAATATGCCTCTCTAAAGTATACATAGATATTGCCCTTATTGTCACAGGCAATACATATTAGTTTATTCAACCTGTTTTCTTATATTATACCATAAAACTACCCACTTTGTCAAATTTTTTTATATTGTGGGGCAATATTTCTATCTGCGACATAAATATTGCCTTGTTCATCTACGGAATAAATAGGGGAACTTCTTTTTTATAATCAAGATATTCCTGTCCAAACTCTTTAATCAATTCTTTTTCTTCAATCCATATTCGAATTAATCGTATGGGGACAAAAACAGCTATGATATAGACCACCATATAATATGAGTTAGGAATAAGTGCAAATCCAAACCCTTTAAAAAGACTGGCTAAATAATTTGGATGTCGAACATATTTATACGGTCCATCTTTAATCAATTTATGGTTTTGTTTTATTTCGATATGCAAACTCCAGAATTCATTGAGGGTCTTGACAGCCCACCGTCTAAGTAAAAGCCCTGAGATATACATAATTAATCCAATCGCTGTAATTATAAGGTTAGGATTCTTTTTTACCATAAAATACTCAATTGGAGCACCAAAAAGAATCAGGATATAAGAACCTGCCATCAGGCTATACGACCATTTAGCCATTATTCTGCCTGGTGCTCTTTGTTTCTTTTTAATAGAGGCTTCAGCAAGAAATTCATAAATAAAAGCACAGGTAATAAATAAAAGATAAAATATTGTCCATTCCATTTTATAAAATTGTATTGACATTTTGTTCCTCACTGTATGCAAGATGCAAGATACAAGATGCAAGTTGATAGTTGATGGTTGATAGTTGATGGTTAGTAGAACATAAACTATCAACTATAGACTATCAACTATCCTGTATCCTGCATCCTGCATCTAAATACTGACGGCTGAAACTAACCCCTGAACAGTTACCTTATTTCATACTACCTTTGTAACTATTCAGCCACAGATGAACACAGATGAAACACAGAAAATAAAAATAGTTTCTCGATAACAAACTATTCCCCCTTAATAAAGGGGGTTAGGGGGGTTGTTGCTTCTTTCTTGAAGGAAGATTCCTCCCCCTTACCCCCTCCAGAGGGGGACATCCACCCTCTTAATCCCTCGCCAGCGGGGGACATCAACCTCTAACCTGTATCTCTTCTTATCCCTTGCCCCTTGCCCTTCTATTTCATCCGTGTTAATCCGTGTCAATCAGTGGCTGAATAGTTACCTACCTTTTTAATGACTATGGCTGAGTTTTTTCCACCAAATCCAAATGAGTTTGAAAAAGCGACATTAACTACCTTTTCTCGTCCTTTATTTGGCACATAATCCAGGTCACAAGTTAGGTCAGGGGTTTCATAGTTGATTGTTGGTGGAATAAAACTTTTATCAATAGCTAAGGCACAGACGATTAATTCTACCGCACCGGTAGCACCAATAGAGTGCCCAAGCATAGATTTCGTTGAACTGACGGGAATATGATAGGCATAATCACCAAAAGCCTGTTTGATGACTAATGTTTCCGTGCGGTCACCCAGTGGCGTAGAGCTACCATGGGGATTGATATAATCTACCTCTTGCGGGGATATATTGGCTGATTGTAGGGCTAATTTAAAAGCACGAGCCGCCTCTTTACCATCAGGTGCCGGGGCACACATATGATAGGCATCATTTGTTGTGGCAAAACTAACAATTTCGGCATAGATATGTGCCCCGCGAGCTTTGGCATGTTCAATCTCTTCTAAAATAACCACGCCTGCTCCTTCGCCTATGACAAATCCATCCCGATTGGCATCAAAAGGTCTTGATGCTTTTTGTGGCTCATCATTTCTAAGTGATAAGGCATTCATGGCATAAAATGAGGTTATGACCACCGGTCGTATAGGTGCCTCTGCACCACCAGCCACCACAACATCCACTTCTCCATTACGAATAGCATTAAATCCATAGCCAATGGCATCTGTGCCTGCTGGACAACCGCTGGAAATAGTTAGACTTGCACCTTTTAATCCGAGTTCTAACGAAACCATAGAAGAAAGTGCCCCGGAGAAGGCAATTATAGATAAAAATGGACTTATCTTCGCCGGTCCTTCTTGAATGAAACTTATTATCTGTTCTTCAGCAAAGGCTAATCCACCCACACCTGCACCGATAATGACATCAATTCGCTCTTTATCTTCTTTAATTAAATCTATTTGGGCATCTTTGAGGGCAAGTTTAGCCGCACTAACAGCAAATTGTGTTTCACGGTCAGTTCGCTTTAAACTCTTTTTATCCATATATTTTGCAGGGTCAAAATCCTTTATCTCAGCTGCTATCCTTACCGGTATTGATGAGGCATCAAATAAGGTTATACGACTTACCCCTGGAGTTCCTTGACAAAGGGCACTCCAGAAATCTTCCTTTCCAAAACCAATTGGTGTAATTACTCCAATACCCGTAATAACACATCTGCGTGGAATTCTTATTGCCTCCTTCTCGACTATGGAAAAAGGAATGATTTTCTCGCCACCCCTACTTTTTGCCGTATAAAGTGCCTGTTTTACCTTATCTATTAATTCCTTTGAGCTAGAAATTTTATCCCCAAAACTCGCAATTCCACAACTAATCGTCAAAACAATATTTAATCCCTCTTTTTGGCAAAAGTGGTGATTATTAATTTCTGTCTGAATCCGTTGGGCTAATATCTTAGCATTATCTTCTTTCGTCTCAGTTAAAATAAGGATAAACTCATCCTCCTCAGCCCTGATTAACACATCTTCTTTTCGAGTATAACTTAACAAAATCTCTGCTGTCTCCTTTAGAATAGAATCACCTGCGGCGTAGCCATATAGGTTATTGAGTCTTCTAAAGTTATCAATATTAAATATAATCAAGGATAGAGGTCTATTCTTCCGGGTTGCCAGACTTATTTCCTCATCTAATCTTTCCTCCAGATAGATGCGGTTATGTAAGCCAGTTAATTCATCCACATGGATTAACTTTTCCTTTCCTTTCAGCAAATTGGTTATACTTTCTGCTTTTTCAGTAAGGGAGTAATGTTCAATAACGGATTCTTTTAATGGTTCAATTAATACCCGTATCATTCTACCAAAGGTATTAAATTCAGTTTGTGAAATTTTTTTAATCTTTTTAAGGGCATCGATTGCCTTTTGTGGATTGATGTTTAACTCCTTGAGGTAATTGATATATTTGGCTTCATCTATATCATCAGACAGGATTCCGCCACCAACAATTGCGGCAACAGGTTTTTGATTGATGATAATTGGCAGGGCAAAATTAGTTAAGCCAGTATGACATTTAAAGATAGTCCATCCTTCTCTTAATGCCCCTTCCCAGAAACAGCCTTCAAGGTAAGAAAAGATACATTTCTGATAGCCGGATTTTGAATCTAAGATAACCTGGCAAAAAGGGGAAGTATATTGTCTTTCGAGGGTATTTTTACCATCTACACCGATAATCTGAATTCCCGAGCCAATGGTTTTCTCACAAATATCTTGCACCTCTTCCCATTGATTAAAGAGGTTTAATAATTTCCATAAATTGGTTTGTAAATCTTGTTGTTCCATTTACATATACCTCTCATGAAAGTAGAAAGTAGAAAGTAGAGAGTAGAGAGTAGAGAGTAAAGAAAATATCACTCCTCACGCCTATCTCCTTACCTCCCACCTTCTATCTCCTACCACTATTTTCATTCTCATTTGTGAACCAACTGTTCATGAGCGTTTCTCTTATATTAACTTTGGATTCCCCATTTCGGAGTTTTTATCCAAGAGTTTTCTAATCTCAGTTAGAAATGATTTTACTACATCCGGAGCATTAGCCCTTAGACTCAGGTCAAGAATATCAAGTTTACAAACCCCATCTATATAGGTTTTAGTTATTGCCTCAACCCTATCCTGAATCAAGTCAAATTTACCCTTAATAATATCGCTACACTTAAACATAGATTCTTTGTCGTATTTAAGGACGGTTGCCAGGTCAAATATATCTCTTACTTTAAGATTTTCCGGTCTGTAAAACATCTTTTTAAGCACAATCTCAACAGGAACATCTATTCTTACTGCAATTCCATCAATATCCATTGCTAAAGGCTTAATACCTGTTAGATTGGGAGCGACTATAAAATCTATTTCACTCTCTTTGAACTTTAACTTAAGGTAATTAGACTGTTCATCATAATCAGAGACATATTTTTCCACTTTATCGTTAAGTCTTGGTGTCAAAAGGGTAATAAACTGGGCGTTGTTAAAAAAGATATCAATATCTCTGCTTAACCTATGTTTGTAATGAAGCATTAAAGCCGTTCCGCCGCCCAATGTCCACTCAGAAATGTTTGCAGATTGAAGAAAAAACTCTGCAAGTTTTAATATTTCCTTCCAGTCTTTTGGTTCTTCAATCAACATTAAATATTTCCTCAAGATTCCTATTAGTATATAGGGGTTGGATGTATTTAAAATAATAAGACTTAAGTATTTCCATAGAAATTCCATTCTGGTGACAGAATTTACAGACTACCGAAGGAGATACTTCGGTAAAAAAACTGTAGATGTGCTGGTCATATTTAGTCGGGAATTCACACTTTTTCAGTAGTTCAACCAGAGTTGATTCTCTAAGAGAATATTTCATCGGTGCATTTATGGTTGTAAAAACACTCACCATTTTTTTCCATCCTTGAATGGTTATCTGGCTTCAACCCTATTTTTAATTGCCTTCAGTGTGTCATCCGCCATCTTATAAACAATTTTAGCCACGATGAATTTACCAATGATAGGTCCGATTAGAGGTATTTTTTTATACTCAAAATTATGGATTAAGGTAATTTTAGTGGTGTTACCTACTTCTTCAAATAACCATTCTATCTTCATTCCGGGAATAGGACCTGCAAGTTGTTCAGCGGTGATAGATTTATTTTTCTCTAATTTAACTAAAGACCGCCAGGTGATTTCTTTACCGCCAGCCATACCCGAGCGCTCTATTATTATATTATCGGCATTTTTCTCAATAATCTTTACCTTTTTGTAGGTGGGGATAAATTCTGGGTAGCGTTCAAAATCCGTAGCTATTTCAAAAACTTTATCAATATCTTTATTGATGATGATGGTATTTTTTGTCTGAATCACAAAAATCTCACTCCTATTGAACTGCAATAACGATGTGTCGTTTATCCTGAATAGATATAGATACTTTTTCTCCTGAAAATAGTATTTGGAGTGCGAAAGCTTGCTTTCGCTTTGGCTTGCTTTACTTTGCCAAAGCCACTTTTGGCTTACCTCCAAAGCGGTGGCAAGCCACCGCACTCCAAAAATTTTCATCTTCGTTTGTGAGCCGCAGGGGCATGACGGTTTCTCCTGAAAATAGGAAGTAGAGAGTAAAGAAAACATCACTCCTCACGCCTATCTCCTTACCTTCCACCTTCTATCTCCTATCTACTATTTTCATCTTCATTTGTGAACTAACGGTTCCCTTTTCTTCTTTCAAGGTATTTTAAATCTTCCATATCTTTAGGTCTATTGACTGCTTTTTTATTCTTTATCAGCTCATCTAATCCAATATAATAAATAGGGATCATGTTTTTGTTGAATTTTATCGTTTCAACTTTTCTATTTCCCCAGGCTTTAGAAAATTCAATATTAGTAATTTTATTTAACAAATCAATTCTGTTAGGAGGCACTCCAAATTGAACTATCAAACCTGGTTTTGCTAATTCTTCTATGTTTTCAATTTCTGGAATGTTCCCATCCCAAAATTCATCCAGCATCTTAAATAAATTTCCAATATTTTCTGCTGAATTTTCATAAAATATATCCATATCTCCTGTTAATCGAGGATAACCATAATAAATTACAGCCTCACCACCAATAATTAAATACTTCACACAATACTTATGAAGAAGCATTAAAAATTCTTGCATATCATTGGAAAAATAAGATACTTTCATATATTTTTCTCTCTGATTTTCTTGTTAAGTTTATAAGCCTCCTTTACATCAAGACTTTTTGTTCCATAAACTCTTTTCCTTAGTTCTAATGCAATTTCTTGCCGTTGCTTTGGGGTCAATTGGGTCTGCTGCAAAATATTCCATTCCTCAGCCGCTTTAAAATTATTGGTTTTATAAACAATTCTTTCCATAAAATACCTCTGTTTACAGTTTCTGCAATTTTTATAATTTCTAATATGTTGAAGATAAATCCTTATTCAATAATCGCCACGGCTCTTGTCCAACCAGCTCCTGCCTTTTCTATATTTACTGGAAAACAAATAACTTTAAACCCATACGGTTTTGGTATTTTATCCAGATTAGCCATTTTTTCAATGTGGCAGTATTCCTTTTTTCTGCCGACAAAATGGGCGGGCCAGAGATATTTAGCATCCTTTGTTTTAATATAATCATCAAACATCGCCTGCCAACCGCGGTCAAAACCAAAGGCATCAATCCCCATTATCTTTACTCCTTGATCAATTAGCCATAAAGTTGCTTCTTCAGACATTCCAGGATGATTTAGATATTCTTTACTATCTTGAAATTTATCCCAGCCGGTCATAATCAGGACGATGTCATCAGGTTTAATCTGGTAATTAATCTTTTGCAAGGCAAATTTTATATCCTCGACGGTGATAAACTCACCCGCCTTTTTATGTCTTAAATCAAGCACGACGCCATCTGAGTAGCACCATTGGAGTGGAACTTCACCAATAGTTTTAGCCGGTTTGTTTTCAACAGTAGGACCGAAATGCCAGGGGGCATCAAGATGAGTTCCGGCATGGGTATCGGTTTTAATTTCTTCTAAGGCTATCCCCATCTGGTCAGGAAAATCTTTTGAGGTAATTCTATAGCTGCCCATTAAATAGAGGATAAAGTTTTTTAGATGTCCTATGAATGAGTTACCTTTACACAGCAAAGCCCCTAATCCAAGTAAAAATGCCCCTGTCTTATGACTCATATACTTAATTTTAGGTGGGTCAGGCTCTGGACCATAACCTTTTAACGCCAAACTTAAATCTATTATCTGCATTTTATCTTTCTCTTTTTAAACCCTTCCTTCTTTTATCTTTTCCCACATTTTAAGTTTTTCTTGAGGAAGTGTAGTTTGAATAAATTCATTTGCCTTTTCTAACCAATTCAATTTACTCTCTGCGGACATATCTTTAAATCTTTTTATATTTTCTCTACTTACTCTAAAACTATATCTTTTCTTCTTCATTTTTCACCAGTTCTCTGTTTAATTCCTTGTAACCGTTCAGGGATATAGCCACAGAGTCACAGAGAACACAGAGGGAATATATAACCACGAATGAACACGAATAATAAAAAGATTTGTAGTGCGAGGCTTTAGCCTCGCTTCTGGCAAGCAGGAAAGCGAACCTAAAGGTTCGCACTACATTTATCGAATGTCAGAGGTTAATTCGTGTACTTATGTGGCTAATTTCTCTAATTCTCTGTGAACTCTGTGCCTCTGTGGCTGAACGGTTACAATTCCTTGAATACATCTTCGTAGTACATACTTATTTATTCTCTATTTAAAGTTTCAAGAGGTTGACTGAAAATCAAAGTTGGCAACTTGTGGCGATATGAACAGAGGTGCATTTTTTCTCGTATGTTACCTCCTCATTAGTCGCTGGATGTTTTTTTACCTGGTCATCTTTCGTATGCAAAATACCCATATCTATTTGCCAGTTATCTTTTTTATATCCTGCTCCCAGAGAATAGTAGTTTCTATCAATATCTATCAAATTGGTCATACTGACTGCTTTATCTGGCATTGGAGATGGGTCTGTAAAGAAACCTGCCCGTAGTTTCCACAATTCGTTAAGTGTATATTCTGCCCCAAGTCGAATCTTATCAACATCCTTCCAGTCTAAATCTTCATTTGTATTAACAAATGGTTCTATTTGCTGAGTGGTATAGGTAATTTCATCTCTTTGTTTACTCCAATCTGTGCGATTCCAATCACCCGTCAGGGTAAGTTTAGGATTTGGTTGGTAGGCTATGCCAAACCCGTAAGTAGATGGATGTCTGAATACCTGCTCATAGTCAGTGCTGTGATTTAAGAAAGGTATAGCCGTATGTGTTCTCTTAGCAGAACCGTCAAAGGTTATCTTACTGCCTGTCCGATAGATAAAGCCTAAGTTTAAATTAGGCTGATACTTGTAAAATAGACTAAATACCCCTTCAAAATCTGAGCCATCACCATCATAATCAATTTTATAGGTGTAACCCGGTGTAACTTTCTGTGCAGATTTTTCAAGTTTTCCCCAAACCAAATTCAATCCTAATCCTGCCGATAAGTTAGGCATTATCTCCTTTTTGGCGGCAGAAATATTAAAGACTATCTCATAAGCCTCAATTTCATATTTACCGCTGATTGTTCCAACTGTATCTTCCCAGGTAGAGGCATATCCCAGAGGAGTATAAATCGCCCCACCAACGACAAAACCTCTAAATTGTGTATATCCTGCTATAGTCGGCAGATAGACGGTAGATTTAACATCTTGTTTATTAAATCTGTCAATCTCGTTTCCTGGATTAACAAATACATCTTTCTGATCTTTATTCGGTTGTAATGGATTAGCAATTGAATTACTGTCACTTGCCTCTGCCGGGACATAATCCAGGCTAAACCCAAAACCTTTGCCTTCAAGTTGAGTTAATCCGGCAGGATTCCAGATAACCGCAGACCAATCATCAGCCAGACCAATAAATGCCCCACCCATAGTTAATGGTCTGACACATACCCCCGGTCCTTCAAAAGCCGCTGTCCAACCTTCTTTGACATAGCTCAGACAAAAGATGCTCATTACTACTAAAATACTTAACCATTTTTTTAACATGATAATTTACCTCCTTATTTTATTAACCCCTTTATAAGATCAGCAACAACGGGGTTCATAATTGTTAGAGCAAGAAACATAAGAATGATCATAAAATTCATCTTCATATCCAGTCTTTTAATATTTCCCTCTAACACTACTCTCTCCATTTCTATTTTGCCAAGTAATTCTGCTTTATCCATTTCTATTTTGCCAAGTAATTCTGCTTTATCCATTTCTATTTTGCCAACTAATTCTGCTTTATCCTTTTCCATTTTGCCAAGTAATTCTACTTTGTCCTTTTCCATTTTGCCAAGTAATTCTACTTTGTCCTTTTCCATTTTGCCAAGTAATTCTGCTTTAACAGCATTTATTCTTTCCTCTAATACATCCATTTTGCCAAGTAATTCTGTTCTAACAGCATTTATTCTTTCCTCAAATACATCCTTTGTTGTTCTCCACTTATCTTCTATTTCCTTTGATATGCCACCCTCTAATACCCTTATTATCCTCTTTGCATCCTCTTTCCCAAACCCCTTTTCAAATGTCTCATAAGCCTCTAATGGTAATGCTACAGCCATTTAAATACCTCCTCATTTTTGGTAATTGGTAACTGGTGAATGGTAATTAGTAGAGCGTTCTCTAAGTAGATATAACAATATTATAGTAAGTATTAACCAAAAGTTCACATTAGTATTGTTGATAGTTGATGGTTGATAGTTGATGGTTGATAGTTGATGGTTGATGGTTGATAGTCTATGAAACTATAAACTATCAACTATAAACTATCAACCATCAACCCTGTTGCTATATCTGTTCTATGAGAATTTTTCGTTAATAACTATTATATGTATTTAGAGAACGCTACATTAGTTACCAATCACCAATTACCAATTAACCGATTATTTACTTTTAATTTCGTGAAGCCCTATTCAAATGTCAGCACCTTCTCTCTTGTCTTCAAATTATACCATCAATCACCTCCTTAGGCAACAATTATTTTTATAATTCGTGTCCATTCATAGGTAATCGGACAAGTCTGACTTAGCTGATTGAATAAATAATAGTTACATTTCTCCTCTCAAATACCTTGCCGCTTCTTCTGGCGGAGTTGGGTTAATAAAGAACCCCGACCCCCACTCAAAGCCGGCAATATCCGTTAATCTTGGTATTAATTCAATATGCCAGTGGAAATGTTTAAGTTGGGAAGAATCCATTTTGCAAGGTGCGGTATGAAGCATGTAATTAAATGGTGGATTATTGAGTACCGAACCTATCTTCTTAAGGATGCCACCTAAAACTTCAGCTAATGCCATTACTTCATGTCTGGTAATATCAGGAAATGTCGGGTCATGAACCTTGGGCAAAATCCAGCACTCAAATGGAAATCGTGAGGCAAAAGGTGCAATAGCAATAAAATCATTATTTTCCATAATAATTCGTTCCCCAAATTTTTGTTCCTCACGAATAATATCACAAAATACACATCTATCTTTATATTTAAAATATTGTCCAGCTCCATCCATCTCTTCGCGGATAGCTGAAGGTATAATAGGGGTAGCAATAAGTTGAGAATGAGGATGTTCTAAAGAGGCGCCGGCTTTTAGCCCATGATTTTTGAAGATAAGTATGTATTCAAATCTCGGGTCACGATTCAAGTCAATTGACCTATCCCGATATGCCCAGAGTGTTTCTTCTACCTGTCTGATTTCAATAGAACTAATGTCTGTTTCATGTTTTGGCGTTTCTATAATTACTTCATGAGCACCCGTTCCACTGACTATATCAAACATACTTATCCCCTTCTTTTCTAATGGGCTCTCTACTTGTAAAGCCGGGTATTTATTTGACACGACGCGTATCCACCAACCTGGTGTATTAGGCTGGGTCCCCGATTGTCGATAAGCAAGAATTTCAGGTGGGGTTTTTGATTCATTCCCTTCACAAAAAGAGCAGTTAGAAGATTGTTTTACCTCACTACTTATTTTAACAAAATCTGTTGGCCTTTTAGCTCGCTCGGTAGCAATAATTACCCACCGATTAGTGACCGGGTCTTTGCGTAATTCTGGCATAAAACAATTCCCTCCTCTTTTTTTCCCCTCGCACGGATACAAAGTCACTAAGAAAATTTTATAGTCTTTCTTATCTGTGCATTTTTGCGAGAAAATAATTTATTTTAATAACTCATTAAACTCTTCCACAGAGAGATAGGCATCTCTGATTAAAGCTCGAAGTAATCCTCTATCTAAAACCTTATGTTCTGGGATGGACAGAGTAACTTTTCTCCCCTCTTTTTTCATTATGATATGTCTACTTTTAGCCCGCCTATCTATACACCATCCCATCTTTTCAAACGCTCTTATTGCTTCTCTTCCAGAGATAACAGGCAAAACCGCCATTAAATGGCTACCTCCATCACTCCAATTTCACGCCTTTCTTTATAAACTGCCTCTTCTTCCCCCAAAACAGATAAACAACCTATTATCGCATCCTTGATATTTTCTATCGCCTCCTCAATCGTTTCCCCCTGGGAATGACACCCCGGGAGCGCTGGACAATGCACCACATATCCAAAATCCTCACCTTTCTCAATAATAACTCGATAAACCATTTTTATTGCCTCTCAATATGTTATACCAATTTTAGTAAGCGTTCAGGTATCAGATGAGGGCAGGAAAATTAGGGCACTAGTGTCGCGTTGAGTAAATTCTGCACTATTTTCAAGGATTATCACCTATAAGCAGATATAGGTGGTGGGTGGTGGGTAGTGGGAGATGGGTAATAGGTAATATCCCTACTACCCACTACCTACTACCCATAACCCATCACCTAAAACCTATTTCGAGCTCTATGACACGATACTGGTGCAAAATTTCTTCAACGCGACACTAGCAGGTTTTACGATTTTGCTTATTCTCCTGCATTAGATGCCAGTGCCCCTCTTAAAAGCTGATGGCTGAAATCTGATACCTGAATGCTTACCTGTCTTCTGACTTCTGGATTTATCCGTGCTAATCCGTGTTAATCAGTGGCTGAATAGTTACTGCAAAATTTCGACCTGTATGGTTAAGTTCACTAATGAAAATGAAACTTTCATCTCACACTACAAGAAAAATAGAAACTGATAGAAATATAATGGAAATTTATAGAAATTGATTGAAATTGGTAGTAAAAAACAATAAATTTCCATAAATTTCTACTAATTTCAATTTATTTCTATCTTGCATTGTGTGATTTAACTCTCTTAAGAACTGATACATGAGTCTTTATTATTCTAACCATACAGCTCGCAAAATTTCTTTAACACGACAGTAAGAATTCGTCAAACTACCTAAACAACTATTATTATACCACAAATTATTTCCACTGTCAATAATTTTCTCTTGCCTTTTCCAATATTTTCTGGTATAGTATTAAGTAGAGATTACTAATCATCAGAATCAGGAGGCGGAAATTATGCATAAAAAAGGCACTATTATCTACAAAGGACCTTTAATTCCAAAGACACAAGATAACCCAAAGGCTAAAAAAATAAAAAAATTAATTGAAGAAATACCGCAAGCCATCTCTGACCAGACACAAAAAGAGGCATTAAAAACCGTCAACTATATTATGAGTAATGTAAAAATAGGTAAGGCAATTGAGGAAGAGCCATTAAAAAATGCCATCACCCAAATGGTGGAAGAGATTGTTTCTAATCCGGAGGCAATAGTCAATCTGGCAAAAATCAAGACTCATGATGAATATACCTTTGCCCATTCAACTAATGTCTGTGCCTTGACTATTTTGCTTTGTGTAAAACGAGAAATTAAGAAGTCAGAAATCGAAGAAATAGCTTTAGGTGCTATGCTTCATGATATTGGTAAAACAAGGATTGCGGAAGAAATATTACTCAAACCCGATAAATTAATGATTAAAGAATACGAAGAGGTAAAAAAACACCCTATTTATGGATATGAGATTTTAAATGAAAATAAGAGATTATCGCAAATAACAAAGTTAATTGCCTATCAACACCATGAACGATGGGATGGAAGTGGCTATCCCCAGAGTTTATCAAAAGATAAGATTCATCACCGGGTTAGATTAGTATCTTTAGTCAATTTGTATGATTCGCTAACTATGGATAAACCATATCGAAGTAAATTTCTACCGCATGATGCAATGCGACTTATTATCAGCCAATCAGGAAGTAATTTTCCGGTAAAAGATGTTAAGGAATTTGTTGATGATATGTCAATTTATCCAGCAGGTAGTTTTGTTAGACTTAATACCGGCGAGATTGGAGTAGTAACTAAAATAAATAGACATGCCGTCATAAGACCGTGGATAAAGATATTACTCAATGAAAAAAGAGAGATTTTATATAAACCCTTTGAGATTAATTTATTTAAAGATGAACAGCGGTTCATTGTAAATTGTGTGGGGGAAGAGGTTTTGTTTGAATGAGAGAGGATAGGTGACAGAGGTTATACTGGTAAGTGAAAAGTTGGACCACTAAACAGTGGAGACATTCGATTGGATGATAAATTTTAATTGACAGAGACTAAAATCGCTGGTAAAATATTATTTAGTAGAAGAAAGATGTTGTGTAATTAGATTTACGACACTATGACTTCATCTGATAATCGCTATCTTGCCTGTTTTTTTCATCCCTTTATCATTGGTGATGAGATAAATATAGATACCGCTGGGAACATCCCGACCATAACCATCTTTTACATCCCAGGGATAACTGGTTGAGGCATCGTGAATTTCCTTTATCAAACTTCCAGAGATGTCATATATTCTGATATAGGTATTTGCAGGCAAACCATCGAATATAATTTCCCTGTCCCCACGAATAGGTTTGAACGGATTGGGATAGACAACAATGAGATTAAGATTTTCAGGGGTAATCTGTCCAAGTAACATATAGATACCAAATCGCGGCACATAGGCACTAACAATATTTTTATAAGGATGAACAACTGTCGAACCTTCGACTTCTATCCAACGGTGAGGGCTTGTCGTTTCTAATTTATATATTTTAAGTGACATCTCAGGTATTTTTGCATCAGCCACATCAACAAACTCATCTTGATTTTCATCTAAATAAGGCAGGGAAATCAAAATAAAAGAATCAGTCCCCACTTCTATCGGCTCATTATCTTTATTATATGGCTGAAATAACCGTAATGAATCTGCTATCCCCTTCACTGTAGGGTTATGGGATAACCGTGAATTGGCTACATTTATCTCCATTGTTTCTTCCTCAGGCTCTTTATCAATAACGATGTAAAAATCTGTTGGCAAAACCCCTCTCGGTATCTCAATAGATGTATTCTCCTCTACAAGAGTTATGTTTGAATCATTATCAATGAGGGTAGTAAATAGATTACTTATCCCGGTCTTATTTGAAGAAATAACGGTAATTCTGATATTAGGTTTTGCCTTTGAGATAGTTACTGAACCTGTCCATTTGCCTGAAATACAAGAGCCTCCCTCAGGCTCAATCGTGCCCGTATCATCTGTCAGGCTAAAAATCCCATTAAAATCTGTGTTGATATTTTCATAAACATCTTCCGCAGTAATGACAATAGGAATTTGAGAATTAATCAATTGCGACGGGCCAATCTCACTTATTTTAAAGTGGTCAAAAACATTGGCTTGAACATTAAAAAGATTACTTGTGCCTTTCACTGTATCTTGAACTGTGAGAAATACATTTTCTGCCGAGTTTAGCAAGGTTATTGTCCCTGTCCATATCCCATAGCTAAGATTAACTGCATCTGGAGATATTTTGCCAGAAGAAATGGTCAAAATTACACTTCCGGTATAATCAATAATATTTCCGTAGGCATCCTGGGCTGTAATTGTGGCGGCAAATGGCACACCGGCGATTTGTGGAGAAGAAATAGTGCCAATTTGAAAACAGGTATGTGTGCCTGGTAAAATAGTAATAGTCGCAAAGGCTAATACTTGATTTAACTGGTATTTTAACCTGCCACAACCTGCTTTTAAACCTGCAGTAAATTTTGTCCAGGTGCCCATAGATGGAGAAATATTACCTATTCCATTCTCTATTTCCCAAAACCCCCCTTCGATTACCTGCTCATTTTCATATTTGTCATAGCCGGTAGCGAAAAATATTTTACTTTCTCCAACAATCATTGTGGTTATTGATGCCGTAATGATTATATAACTTAAGGTGCCAGTTTCCAGAGTAATCGTGGCATAGCCACTAATTAATTCGTAACTTGCGGTTAATGTTCCGGTAGTGGGTATAATTCCAGCTTTAAATAATGTCCATCTGCCTACAGGAGGATTAACACTGCCAATTATCGTCTGCCAGGTGTAATCTAATCCGAGTATCTCATTCTCATATTTATCAAATCCAGAGGCATTAAACTGACATTCACCTTCTATCTCTAATACCTTCTCCGGGGGGCTAATGACGATTTTATTGAGGGCATCTGGGGTAACAGAGAAGGTATTACTTGTCCCACTCTTACCATTTGAGGTAGCAAAAATACAGGTAGTGCCTGCTCTGGTTATACTCACCGTCCCCTGCCATAAACCTTGTTTAAAATTATCGGTTAATGTGCCTATCAGGGTATTTGAAATATCCTGTAATTTAACTTTATCATTATAATTGGCGATATTTTCATAGATATCCCTGGCAATAATGGTAATTCCAAATCCCTGTCCTGCAATCTGGTCGGTAATCGTGGCAAAGGAGAAATGGTCTAAATCTGCCGGGCTAACCCAGAAATCATTACTTGTGCCCTGTTTATTGTCAATAAAGGCAATAATCGTTGTTGTGCCTGATTTAGTTGTCGTCACGGTTCCTTTCCAAAATCCATTGGTAAAAGGATTAGTTTGATAGGGTAAAATATTTAAATAGGCAATACCCGTGTAAGTAGCAATGTTTTTGTAGGCATCAAAGGCTGTAATCTCAATCTCAAATTCAATCCCTGCCTGTTGAGAGGAGATAGTCCCAAAGGCAAAGTGGTCTAAAACAGCTGGCCTAACAAAGAATTGATTACTTGTGCCGGAGATAAAGTAATTAATGAACCCTGAACAGTAAACAGTGGTTGTGCCTGCTTTTGTTATGGTTAGGGTGCCTTCGTAGATACCTTGAGTAAAGGTAATCTGGGAGGTAGTTTCTGCCTTTAAATCCGCAGTTTGGCTGTATGTGGCTATATTCCCATAGACATCCAGAGCCGTTATTTTAATCGTAAATGGCTGACCGGCGATTTGTGAGGTAATCGTGCCAATGGTCAACTGAGAAAATTCCGCTGGATTTACCCAAAAAGGATTACTGGTGCCAGACTTACTCTCAAATAAAGCAAATATGGAAGTCGTCCCTGCTTTTGTTATCGTCACAGATGCCTGCGAGATACCGGCGGTAAATGTCGCTATCCCGGGGAATGTCTCCGTCAAACTAACCGTTCCGTTAAAATTAACAAGATTCTCAAAAACATCTACTGCCTGAATTTGAATCTGAAATTCTTGACCTGCGGTTTGTGTGGTGATGGTCTGAAATGTAAAATGGTCAATCACAGCAGGATTGACAATGACAGATTGAGTCCCAGCTACCCAGATTCCATCTTTCACTATAATCGTATGTGTTCCAACCAGTGTATCTAAGTAATAAAACCCACCTGTATCGGTTCCTGAGGTAAGTGTGATAGTATTTGTAGGTAGCCAGGGAGAGCTGGTCAGAGAGAATTGACCCTTTAAACTCGAACTCAAAAGTTGAATCTGGACATCAGATTGAGTCGGTGATGGATTACCAAATTCATCCTGTGTCTGAAAAAGAATGAAGGCAGTGGAAGTGCCAGCGGTAATAGTCTGAGTGGATGTAAGAAAAACTAATTTATTTATTGGTGACGGGCTAACAAAAAAAGAATTGCTTATGCCTGTCTTATTTTCAGCTAAAACCTTAATCGTAGTTGTGCCAACTTTAGTAATCAGCACATTGCTACTCCAACTACCTGCACTAAAAGGTGTTGTTTCAGAAGGAAAGATGGTCATCGAGTCATCTGTCAATGTTGCCGTGCCACTATATTCAAAAATCTCATTGCGGGCATCGAGACTCCTGATAAAAATCTCAAAACCTTTCCCGGCTATTTGTGAGGTAATTGTGCCTATGGTAAAATGGTGTAACGCCTTGAGGAAGAAATAATTAATCCCAACCATTGTTGAAATACTTCCATACGCCGTAATCGTTATCGTCGCGGAGGGCTGGGCAGGAGCAGTAAAAATCGCCGTAAATGTTCCCAGAGGACTGGATTTAATCATCATCACCGTAATAACGCCCCCAAAACTTATTCGAATTTCCTCCTCTGTAAATCCTTCACCAGTAATCGTGATAGGAATTCCTATTGTCCCGGCAACAGGTGAAACAGAGGTAATCTTACCACAATAACCTTCAAAATCAAAATTATCATAATGAGTATTTAAAGGTTTAATTGTTTTCGGATAAAATACATATTCGGTTTTAGATGGAGTAATGGTATAAGTTCCCCCTGGTGTGCCTTTAAATTCATAATAACCATCCGCATCCGTAGTCCATATATCAAAGGTAGTGCCAGAAAGTGTCATCAGAACACCTTCAATCGGCGTTTTATCTGAAAAACCAATAACTTTACCCCGAATAAGATATTCTTCTTTCGCCTCTAATTCAAAAAGGGCTAATAAAGCCTCAAGACAGACAAAGGCATAAGGATTTGTCCAATTAAATCCAAAACAACCTACGGTTTGACTTTTTATCTCTTTATTTTGATTAGATAGGATTTTGTTTTTTTTTAATGTCCTGGCAAATTCAAAATCACCGAGGATAAAGGCTAATCTGGCGATAATTGAATAAACAGCAACATCCTCATATTCAACACTGTGTATTCCAGTATTAATATCATATTGCCCATAAATTTTTCCATAAGTATTATACTCGTTTTTGGCAAAATCCAGGAATTTTGTCGAGGCGGTTCTACATTCCTGGTCTGCGGTCATCTGCCAGTATCGGGCTAAATTCTCCGCAGTCCACGCCGAATGAATCATATTAATAAGACTGTTTTCCATCCCATAATATTGGTTTGAAATGGAATTATATTTGTGGTAAAATAAACCTGATGTGGTCGTCCCGCCAAGCATAATATTTTTGTTAGTCTGGAGGATTGTTTCCCAATCAGTATCAAACTCAGCTAATCTTTTTATCGTGACAAGGTCAATATAACTTAAAACAACATCCTGACTAATGTTTTCCAGACCATTATTCCAGGCGAAATAATCCCGCAATTCATTTTCTTCGATATTATGGCTTTTTAGTCCAGAGGCAAGTAATCTGGCATAATCTAAATAATTTTCATCTCCAAAGTTATCATAGGCTAAAAGTAATCCTCGAATAGCCCGCAGGTCATCAATGGCCGCATTAGCGTAACTACCACCATTATTTTTCCACCATTCACCATTTGGTTTCAATTTCCAGACTAAAACATCTTTTGGGGAGAGATGATTATCTATTAAAATCTCAAATTGTTCATCAAAAAATGCCTTATCATTGGTAGCGCCGGCATAAAGTAGTGCTTGACTGGTTGCCTCTGAAGGGACTTCATGATTAACACCGTCTGTCTGGGATGGTTGGGCAGTATTCATAAATTGTGCCTGGATACCTCCCCAGGGAGTTAGCATCCTCGAATTTATAAAATTCTGGCAAAGTTCTTGAGGTTGATTGATAAGTGGTTGAATCTCCTCAACCTCTGCAAGTCTATTTTCCGCAAGCAGATAGAATCCGGCATCCTCAACATCCCACGGTGAAGGATAATATTGATTGATGACATTAGCCATAATGGAATCCTGATATAATTCGGCATTGGTTGTATCTGCCATTAAACTTGCCACATAGCCAACTTCAGCATAAAAATCTGTATCAGGTGGACTATGGTTAAAGGTTTGATAAAGTAACTCACTTATGTAATCCTCTGGTAGATTAACATTCAAGATGGTATGTAGTTGTGAAACGGCATCTGGATAAACGGTCGCCCAATTACACGCTGTTTTATTCCCCAAATTATCTTTTTCCCAATAATACGAATCAGCGTTCCATAATTCTGTATTTATGGCTTGTTTTATAGATTCTGCTCCGCTATCAAAAAGATCACGCTGACTAAGATTATCATCAAAATCAAGGTCAAAATAAATGCTGGCTAAATCTTTTAACCCGCGATAGGATTCTGCATTATTTATCAATAATTTTCGCTCGCAAACATTATTTGTCCATATTAAACTATCACTGTAATCTTGAAGAACAAAAAGCAACCATATTCCCATCTCATTAAGTTGGCTTTGATAATTTTTTAAGAAATCAACATCGAAAGTTGCCTGATAATATTTTTTTAATAGAGAAAAGAAGGTGCCAAGATTTCTATCCTCTGCTTCAGCCGGATAGCTGGATGTTTCAGTGCCACTTTGCACTAAATAATCATATATTGTTCCCCACTCAAGGTGTGCGAAAAACCATTCTATCCACTTTTTGACTATTCCTTCATAGCCGCCTTTTTCAAGTAGTCCCATCGCCGCAATATTTGCCTTATAAGGGATAATTTTTGTTTGAGAATCATCGGTGCAGATAGCCCCTGTAGTCCGCTGGCAGGTGATAATCCAGCTTGCCACATCTAATTCATCACGGATGTTAGATTCTCCAGGACTGCCTTTTAAATTAAGACTTGCATCCCAGTTCAAATCATCCACACCACCTACTTCGCTATCGCCAACATTGGTAAGAGAAAGGCTTTTTCGCTCAAGGGTTCTTCCTGTATCGTTTGCAGCACCATTATCCCACTCCAAATTGTAGGTCAGGGAATCTTGATAAGATTTATCATCTGCCTTAAGATGAATGAGCAGGTCTTCTTCAGGAATATAACTATTTCGCAGAATTAAATTATCTCCAGCATTGATAATAATCGTAGATAGTGGTGTGGTCGTGTATATTTGTTTAAAACTGGCGGTATCAGTCCGGGCAATGATTAAATATCCATTTGCAGGAATAGTTGTTCCATCAGGGATAATAAATTCATTATAGATAGAGATAAATGCCCAATTACCTACATCCACCGCAGTAGCAGTATTATTATATAATTCGACAAATTCTGCATCTTTATCTACTCCAGCAGGATTCGGGTTAATTTCATTGATAAATATCCCTTTCTGATTAATATTTGACCAGATATTTAATCCCTGTTGTCTTGCCCAGATTTCTACATCTTCCCATGCAGGGAATTTGATAATATCGTTAAAGATAAACATCCGAACGGCTAACCCTTGTTCAAGGAGTTTAAGATTGAATATCTCGTCATCCTTAACCACAACCGCTAACAATCTACCATAGCCATCCCATTGTTGAGTGGGGTTTTTAGAATAAAATAATTGGATGGGTTGAGATGATAATGTTTGAGAGGTAAAATCTTTTGCGGTTTGAGCAAAAGGCTCATCCATAAGTTCTGGAGTGTCAATACTTAATAATCGAACCGTAGTTTCCGTGCCAGACATTTCAACCTTAATGGTATCTCCATCAATAATTGATGTGACTGTGCCACTGATTTGAGTCGCACTCCCAGGATTAAGGAAATCACTTAACGAGGCAGTGGATTCCTTCACCAATAGAAGTAATATTGCCAGAATAATCACTACTCGTTTCATTAAATAAGATTATATCAAATATAGCAATAGATGTCAAATAAAATTCCACCTGTGCGATTAGACTAATTCATCGCAGAGACGCAAAGGAAAAATAAATGTAAAATGTAAAATAGGAAATGAAAAATGGGAAATTTTAGGACTTCGCAAGACTCATTACCTTTCAGTTATA
>JBFLXS010000014.1 GCA_040755795.1 bacterium
GATATTCTATCAAGGTGTTGAGGTTGGGGTTCATAGACTTGATCTTTTTGTTGAAGATGAGATTGTGGTAGAGATTAAAACTGTTGAGGAGATAAGTGGGAAGTATTATAATCAGGTTAGATCATACATTAGAGCAGTGGATAAAGAAATAGGGTTACTGGTAAATTTCGCAGACTCCAGGATTGATGTCCGAAGGGTGGAGCAAGAAAAAGTTTGAGCCATTTCTCCAATTCTCCTTTTTCCCCATTTCTCCTTGTTTACACTTCTAATGTATAGCCCTGAACGGTTACGGAATTTTTGACCATTTCCATGTAAATTTTAAACAGGATGAGAAAATAATAGAATTTGAATGGAGTGAAGAATGAATCTCTATCAAATTCAGTAGATGGATCTTATGGATGATTCAGATTTTTACAAAATTAAATGAGTGAATAAATTAATCTTTCGATAAATTTGTTTAATTCGGTTACTAAAAAATTTTTATTTAAGGAGGATTTTTAAAATGAAAGGAAGATGTAAAAAGGTAATTGGTTTTTTGAGCATGGTATTTACACTTGTACAATTTAGCTTAAATTACTCTGCTGCGGCAGAATACTCGCAATGGGCAAAGTATAAGTATTCTGCACCAGGTGCTGTACTTAAAATGGACAAAGGTGATATAGATGGTGATGGGGTAGAAGAGACTATTGCTATTAGTGCTGAAGGTGATGAGAAAAAATCACCACCACCACCACCACCACCACCTCCTCCTGCAATGCCTCCTAAAGGTCCTGTTCCTCTTGGTACACTTAATGTTACAGTAACACCTAATCCATTCGATGCTAATGAACATACTTATGTAACCTTCAGTAACTTACCTACTAAAACATTAATTATGGTTTATAATGAATTTGATAAGATGGTATGGAATAAATGGACATGGAATACTTCTATTTATAATTGGGATGTTAGAGATGGGGATGGAAATAAATTGCCTTCAGGAAATTACAACTGGATAGTAATTGACCTTAAAAATCCTGCAGATAAGGCAGAAGGAATATTAACTGTACAAAATGTGGAAGATACAAAAGGTACCCTGATTATTCGCTTACTAAAATTTAATAATCCAGAAATCGGTCAACTTATGGATGAACTCAGGATTCATGTTGATGGTATTCCCTTACTTACGAATTTAAAAGTAGAAGATGTGGATAATGACGGCAAAGATGAGATTATCTTTTCTATCATTTTAGAAAAGCAAATCATTGAGGCAGCAGAATATTGGACAAAGCAGTATGAAGAAATGCATGGCTATGTATATGTCTATGGTTGGGATGGAAATAAACTCGTAAATGAATATAAAAGCCCGGATTTGCTTAAGGATGCAATCATGTTTGGTTTAACTATCGGTGATACGGATGGTGATGGGAAAAAGGAAATTTTGATAGGGATAACTAAAGTCAATAAACAAAATTCAGATGCTACCTCAAACAGAATTGATTTACTTGAACAATATTTAGATCATGAAGAATATTTTGCCGCGGCCAATTTACTACATTCTGGTCTTTTGATAGGGCCGTTATTAGATGCAAGTATGGTAAAGATAGAATGTAATGGTAATACTAATTTTGATAATCCCTCTTTTCATCCTGCAGGTCCTGGTCTTCTTTATCGCCTTACAGCCGGTGACCTTGATTCTGATGGTACTGATACGGTAGTCGCAGATGTAACTGACCTAAATTATGGTAATATGAATAAATTTATCGAGGATTTAGGCTGGGCAATAGCTAAAGCATATCTGGCTAAATCTCCAAAGACAAATAAAAGAGCACCAGGTCCTACAAGTGAAGAAGAGAATTGTTCTCTTTTTGATACATTTACTCCTGTTATGGGAAAGATTATTGAAACTAAAGAGGTTAAAAGTATCTTCCCAGATTCTGAATCAGCTAAACTGGTAATTAGTATATTTAGTAAGGCACTATTTGGTGAAAAGCAAATATCTAAGGCTAAAAGGGCTCCATCTCGCGCACCTACTTATTATACTTGGTCTCCCTGGCATCCATGGTATGGGGATGGAGTATCAGAGGAATTAATAAGCTGGAAAGAAAAATTACTTATACCAGAAGGGACTAAAATTCCTGATGCACCTGAGTCACTCATAGATGCCAGGATTAGATTGCTTAATTGGACTGGGGCAAATTACACTATTAAGGATTCTGAACGAGTAGGTATATTTACTACAAATACTAAGGTTACCTCAGATGGAAAGATTGTAGTCAAGGCAGTAATTAGTAACTCTCCTCATGCAAATAATCTTGGCAATGCAATTATCTCTAATTTAGTTGAGGTTGAAGAGATATGGAGAGAAAGATGGGTTGACCCGTATAGTGGTGAGAAAAGGGTTGATGATGAGGATTATATTGCTCTAAAGAATATACCACAACTTACTGGAGTATTTTGGCTTGGTAAACTACATAAATTTGATGCTAATTTAAACAAAGTAGGCACGAGTCAATCATTTGAAGGGCCATTTAATTCTACACTTGTCTTACAAGACCTTGATAATGATGGGTCGGAAGAGGTAATCATTGGCATTGGAAAATTTGATTATACAAAGGTAAATACTATCATTGCACATTTAAATACTCAATGGCACCTTTTAAAGCAATTTGTCCAGGCTAATAAAGGTGATGATTTTATTCCTTTACCTCCAGACCTACCAGAGGACATTTTAACAGGTGGGATGGCAGTCTATAGTGCCACCGGCACATTGATATATTCAGATAATAATTTAGGTGATATGATTTCAGGTATCGACGCCTTAGGTAATGTAAATGGTGATGAAGAAATTGCTATTGGTATAGTAGAGGTAGCTAATCTACAAGTTGTTAATGATTATATTGATGATTGGCAGGCGGCAATATCAGATGTACTTACTAAACGCGCTAATTGGCGAGCGGGCTCATTTACTACCTTTATGAATGACCTGCTGCCTAAGATAGAACAGTACAATAACTGGGCTATTCAATGGCATAATAATGGCTGTCAGAGGGAGTGGTACACACATCCACAATATGGCTATGGCTACTGGCCAATAAATCCAAATTTACCTGGAATAGACTGGCTCTATTTCCCTAACAAGCCAGAGGTAATTAAGCCTGCTGACCCAACTGCTGAAGAGATAAAGAGCATCTTAACTGCTAATATACAGACTTATAAATATGGCAGTAGCCTCACTCCTTCTTACCAAAGTCCTTCTTTAGGGCATGCACTTACATCTCTGATAGCTCAAAATGTAGATAGTACTGCTACAACATATTTAGCAACAAAAGAATTTATTGCCGCAGGGGTAGATGCCACTTATTTTATAGAAGATATTATGGCTAATGTAAAGGATGAGCGAGTGCCAGAAACGACTATCCATGTATTCAAATCTCCTGCTCCATCCGGTACAGGGACACTTACTGGTAAGGTAGTCAATGCCATTGGCGATCCTATTGCAGGGGCGTTAGTGGAGATATTTAAAGATACTCAATCTATAGGAAGTAGTACAACTCTAACAGGTGGGACATACACCATTGTTGCAAACTTTCCATCTACAGGAACATATACAGTTAAGGCATCTTACAATCAGTATTTTACCACAAAAACCACTACCCTCTGGCCACAGCAAATCAATTACCTTAACTTTAAGATTATAGATTATACGCAGTGGATTAAGATAAATGGGACGACTACGGCGACTATTACTGGAGTTCTTGATGCAAGTTTTACTCTTACATGTAATTCCTATTCACCTGGTGGTAAGGTGATTTTCTATATGTATTTTGATGAAGGTGCACCTGGTGTATTAGATTTGGCTGATTGGGTAGGAAAAATATTCTTTATTGAGGATAATTCTCATGTAGATGAGGATTCTACATCAAAACAGATTCAGATAACAAAAATTATTGAAGGTGTATTTACAGGTCAAGTTATTTTTCAAGCTGTTGATGTGATAAGTGGAGCTTCTGCTTATTGTATTTTGACTCTAACACCAAATGTTTTACCTCAATCAATCTCTGGTACAGTAACTGTAGATGGTAATCCCCAAGCTAATATGATTGTTGGAGCAGAAGGAGGAATGTATGGAAGTTACATCTTTACTGATAGTAATGGTCAATATACACTGTATTTACCTCCAGGGGCATATTGGGTTTGGGCAATAAAGAGAGGTTATCCTGCTGTAGAACAACAGGTATACCTTGCACCTGGTAGCCATACATCAAATGTAAACTTTAATATACTTACTGCAGGTCTAACTACTATTACTGGTCGAGTAACAGATTTAGATGGAAAAGGGATATTTGGAGCATGGGTAGAGGCAGAAAATGATAATGAGGCATTTACTTCCACTAATAAGGATGGCTATTATACCCTCTATGTCAAACCAGGTGAGACATACGAACTTGAAGTAGAAGAAATAATGGGCTATACTGGTAAGGAGGAGAAGAATGTTCTTGCTGGAGCAACTAATGTAGATTTTACATTAACTCCGTGTACTGCTACTATTATGGGCACTATTACAGGTGGTGATGGTGTATTAGGAGTATATGTAGAGGGCTTGAAACAAGATGTCATAGACCCGTGGTGTGAAACTAATCGCTATGGACATTATTGCCTCTATGTTCCTGCAGGTTCTACTGACTGGCTTGTTCATGCACACGCAGAAAGTAGAGGTTCAGCTATGTCCAGAGTTCAAGCTAACGCAGGAGATACAAATGTAAATCTACAACTTCAATACCATAACGGTACTATCTCAGGTACTGTTTATGCACCAGATGGAACAACTACGCTCGGATTTGTAGAAGTAAAGGCTTTATATGACCACTGGATTTCAACAAGAGATGAGGCAGAAACTCTTACTAATCCTGATGGAACTTATAAATTAAGGGTACTTGAAGGCTGTCGGTATGAAGTAAAGGTAGAAAAAGAGGGTTATCAAAGTCCGCCAGCTAAATATGCTACAGCTACTGCTACTGGAGTTAATTTTGTATTCTTATCTAGAGCTACTACTATTATCTATGTTGATGATGACCATCCAAATGCGGATGATAGTAACCCTGGCACAAACCCAAATTATCCAAAACGCACCATTCAAGCAGGGGTGAATAGTTGTGCTATAGGCGGTACAGTATCCGTTGCCTCTGGGACTTATACAGAATCAGTTAGTATTCGCAAAAAGATTGCATTAATTGGAGCAGGAAGTAACTCAACTACAATAGATGTGTTGCCTTTAGGGACAGTAAGTGCTGTTTATTTTGATGATGATGCAGATGGTGCTTTAATCTCTGGGTTTAAGATAAATGGTGCAGCAGGAGGATATCCTGATGGATGTGGAATAAGATTAGGAAGAGGAACTGTAACAATTGTAAGCAATATAATCACGGGAAATCACTCGGGTATCCATTGTGGTAATCACTCAAATGCT
Source organism: bacterium (assembly GCA_040755795.1). Classification (NCBI taxonomy): domain Bacteria; species bacterium. The sequence continues at coordinate 5,450 of JBFLXS010000014.1, forward strand.
AAAATCACAGGCAATACTGTCTCTGGAAACAAGTATGGTATATATAGCTGGCAGTCTTCCCCAGAGATTGTTAGAAATCTGATAAAGGACAACAAGTCTTTTGGAATCTGCTTTCAGTATTCTTCGGTCAATCCTCCAGTGGTTGCTGAGAATGTAATTGTAGGAAATAATGTTGTAGGTGGAGGTAGTATCCAAGGAGACCATTGCTCCCCAATTATTCGGGATAATATAATCTCAGAGAGTCATTTGGACGGTATTCACTGTCTTGCTGATTTCTCTCCAACCATTGTGAATAACATAATCAGAGGAAGCAACAGCAATGGCATTTGCTGCTGGAATGCTTCACCGAATATAACAAACAATACGATTATTGGAAATGTATTTCATGGTATTGAGTGTAACGACAACTCTTCTCCCACTATCCACAACAACATAATTGTGAGCAACGGTACAACAACTACATATTATTATGGTATCTCCAAGTACGGATCAGGCAATCCAGTCATTGACTACAACTGTGTTTGGGATAATGGCTATACTGGTAATCAAAATTATGATAATTGCACACCGGGACCAAATGATATCTCTGCTGACCCACAATTTGCAGGAATAGCTGACTATCATCTTCAGCAAACCTCTCCTTGCATAGACAGGGGTTCAAACACAGCACCAGGTATTCCTGCTACTGATAAAGACGGCAATCTCCGTATAGCCAATGGCATAGTAGATATGGGGGCTTATGAGTATGGTTCAGTACCACCACCGCCACAATACGGCACAATCACTGGTATTATAATCTATACTGGCACAAAATCGGGTACTTTATATTATGCCGCATTTGATAATCCAGAATTCGATGAAAGTCCTGTTACAGAAGGGACCACAAGTGTGAGTGGTACATTTACCTATAATTACAGCTTACAAGTTGGCTCAGGTACTTATTATATGATAGCATTCATAGATACTAAAGGCGATGGACCGCCACCAAGTATTGGCGACCCAATTGGGATATATGGTAATTTATCTGCTGTTTATAGAAATGAAGATTTACAAATAACTGGCACTCCTACCATTGTACATGTAAAGGCAGGTTCTATTACTTCAGGTATAGATTTTGAGCTGAGACATGAAGTCCAACTACCACCGCCACCTGGCACTATTACAGGCACTATCTCTTACACAGGCACTAAGACAGGCACTGCGTGTGTATTCGGTTGTACAGATCCATTCCTTGAAGAAGAAGCACAGGGAACATATACCTTTACTATTAATGGTGCAGGAAGTTATCCATTTACTATTGGTAATCTTGGAAGTAACACCTATTATATTGCCTGTTGGTTTGATGCAGAGCCACCTTATGGTTGGAAGACAGAGCCAAGTCCTGGAGATATTTTAGGTTTGCATGGTGGCACTCTGACGATTATTGATGGGGAACCTAAGGTTACTGGGACACCTACTCCAGTAGTTGTAGAGGCAGGCTCTATTAGCTCTGGTATAGAGTTTTCACTTGATGTAGTTGTACCACCTTTACCAAGATTTCCTATACCTACTGCTATAATCAATGTTGATGGAACTGGGACAGACTGGACACAAGCAAATATACAACCCGCAGGAACTGATACCATGGGTGATAATATTGGCCCTGGAACTTCTACCAAACTTTCAGGCTCAGACCTTAAGGCAGTCTATATTGCTCAGGATAATAAGAATCTATATTTTAGAATGGATGTATATGGTACAGTTAATGCTATGTTTCAAAATCATAATAGTGAGCCTGATAGATGTGGTAGATATAATCTTCGTATTCACACCAATGCAAATGTATACAACAATATTGAAGTAGCAGTGGTTTATATAGACTGGCAAAGTCAGTGGGGAATTCAAGCCTGGGATGGTGATAATGATTGGCAACATATACCTGACTTAGAACAGCAAGGTACAGTAACTACACAAGGTGGAATAATAGAATTAGCTTTACCACTAAATATACTTCATCACCCATCAGAATTTACCATCAAACCAGCAGTTTATTACCATTATAGATATGGTTTTCAAAGAGACCTGGATAGAATTCAAGGATTTATTGCTTATCAGGCCCCTGTCAATGTAGACCTCAAGATAAATGGTACAACCTCTGCTACTACTGTTGCGGGTGGAACATTAACCTTAACCTGTAATTCTTCAATAGGTGGGAGGGTAGAATTCTATGTGTACCATGATAGAGGAACAATTGGTGTTTTGGATGCAGATGATATGCCAATACATGGGACATTCTTTGAGGTAGATAATTCTCATACAGATGAAAATCCCTCTATCGGTCAAATTAAACGCACAACAGTACTTTTCGGTCAAAAGACAGTAGCAGTTGGAGATTTTATTATTCAAGCAATGGATATAACAACAGGGTCGTCTTCCTATGCCAGTATTAAATTTACTGAAACCTCATATTCACAATCAATCTCAGGAGTAGTTAGTTTAAATGGTAATCCAACTGCAGACTTAATTGTCGTTGCAAAAGATGGTTCAGATAAACCAGAAGTAATCGCTTTTACAGATACCAACGGTCAATATACACTTAAGGTGCCTGTTGGTAGTTGGAAAGTAACGGCTCAAAAAATAGGCTATCCTTCTTCTAAAGAAAAGGAGGTATATGTAGGTGTAGGGAGTAGTACTACGCTAAATTTTGATATTTCTACTATTGGTTTAACCACTATCTCAGGTAAGGTTACCTGTGACGGCGAACCTGTAAAAGGGGTAGATATCGAGGCAGAAAATGAAGATGAGGATATGGAAGTATGGGTAGTTACCAATGATGCAGGTACCTACACACTGCATGTTACACCAGATAAAATCTGGACTTTAGAGGCGAGAAAATTAGGCTATAACTCAAGTCCTCAAGAAATCTCTGTCTCCAGCTTCCCGGCATCAAATGTAAACTTTGTATTAACTCAAAATAAAGCAACTGTTATGGGGACGGTTACAGGTAGCGGTGGAATATTCGGAGCAGAAGCATGGGCGCATAAAGATGGATATTCTGAGCAAGAGGCTATAACTAATATTTATGGACATTATATACATTATCTACCTGCTAACTCTGGCAAATGGCATATTGGAGCAAAAAGATTAGATACGGCTCACTCTGTACAAGATGCATATCCAGGAGACAAAAATGTAAATTTAACCCTTAACTGGTATAATGGCACTATCTCTGGTACTGTCTATGCACCAGATGGAACTACTACATTAGGCTTTGTAGAGGTAGAGGCGGAAATGGGTTATTCAGAACTGTGGGATAGAGTTATGACCTTCACTAACCCGGATGGAACATATCGTCTGCCAGTATTAGAAGGTTGTACTTATACCGTCACGGCAAAGAAGGAAGGTTATGAGTCTCCTGCTACAAAGACTATCTTAGCCTCAGATACAAATGTTAATTTTACTATGATTGGTCCTGAGTTGTGGCTTGGTAAATGGGGTGGTGGCCAAAATTATGGCACTACTGCTGAAGAAAGTTATGTCCTGCCAGGAGGAACTATTACCTATCATATTGTGTATGAAAATAAAGGTGGAGATGCACATAATGTAACTATTGTCGATACCTTACCAGCAGGTGTTACTTATCTAACTAATACCAGCAAACTATCATTTAATCAAAATGGCAATGTCCTTACCTGGCAAATAGGTACTATGACTACAGATGAAACTGACCATTTTAAGATTATAGTTAAGGTAATTGGAACCCAAACTACATTTATAAATGTGGCTAAAATTACTACTAGTGATTATGAGGCTGATACTTCAGATAATCAAGCAACATGGACAACTCATATCTTCAGAACGGATTTAGCTATTGATAAATCAGGGCCAAAGGAAAAAATGGTAGGAGAGGAAGTAACCTATCAGATTGAGTTTGAGAATTCCGGAATAGAAGATTGTGGTAGTGTTACTATCCGCGATATTTTACCAGTAGGAATAGCATATGTTTCTAATACAGTTCTTGGTAGCCCAACGATTACCGGTGTAGGAACACATACTGACCCGTACATACTCTCATGGCAAATAGGCACTATCAATGCAGGCAGTAAGACACATTTTAATTTAACCGTAAAGATAGGTACTGATACTACTACTAAATTATTAGCTAATGTAGTAGAGATTTCAGGTACTGAAGATGGTCCACAATGGAATAACCGGGCAACATGGACGACAAAAGTCGGAATACCTGATATGAGTATTAATAAATGGGGTCCGGAGTCTGTAATTAGTGGTTATGAAATTCAATATCAGATTAATTTTGATAATATCGGTGAGGTAACTGCAAGCAATATACAAATAATCGATACTCTACCCGGTAGTGTAACTTATATAAGCAATACTCTATTGGGTATACCAACTATTACGGGTTCTGGTACTGCTGATTCCCCTCAAATATTAACATGGACTGTCCCAAAAGTAACTCCTGACGATTTTGGCTATTTTAATCTAAAAGTCAAAGTAGGATTAGATGCAATAGATACTTTGACCAATGTAGTCAAAATAGTACCTGTGGCAGGAGAAAAGAACCTTACAAATAATCAAGCGACCTGGACTATCACGGTTACCCCGCCTATGTTAGACTTAGCCGTGCATAAAAGCGCTCCAAATGAGATTGGACCTAACGAAACTATGTTTTACCGTATCAGCTACCATAATTATAGTAATGTCACCCTTCACAATATTGAAATCAAGGATACTTTACCAGGCAGTGTAACATATCTAAGCAATACTGACGAATGGAAGGTAGGAACTCCTGCTATTACTGGTAGTGGAACCACAGCATCTCCTCAGGTATTAACCTGGTGTATTAAAGACATCTCACCTTTCTCATCAGACCATTTTTATGTCAATGTGAAGACAGGTGTGGATGTACATGGGGTATTAAGTAATAAAGTTGAAATTACTAAATTGCCTAACGAGGTTAAGCTTTACGATAACGAAGAGAGTGTAAGCACTACAGTCGTACCACCAATTACTGATTTATATATTGATAAGTGGGCACCAGATAGAATAATTCGTGGAGATGAACTTATCTATTTTATAAGTTACGGTAATCGCAGTAGAATTGATGCATACGGAGTAGAGATTATTGATGAATTACCTTCCGGAGTAACATATAGTACTAATACACTTGGTATAGAACCCACGATAGACGGCAAGAAATATAAATGGCATATTGGCACTATCAATAAGTGGTATGGGGGTCATTTTAATATTATTGTTACGACTGGTACCTTTACTCCTGAGAAACTTATAAATACAGTTACAATTACTACACTAACCAGGGAAGAACGACTACATGATAATAAGAGCATAAGAATTACTAATGTAGAAGAGCCATATTTTGACTTAGCTATATCCAAGTACCATTATCCTGGAGAGGCCCTTATTGGCAAGGAGACTTCATATACCATTAACTATCGGAACATTGGAAATATCCCGGTAGGCAGTGTGACCATTAAGGATACATTACCACCAGATGTCCGTTATGTAAGTAATACAGTATTTGGTACTCCAACAATTACTGGTTCAGGGACGGCTCAATCACCTTATGAATTAATTTGGAATATAGGTACTGTAGCACCAACATCATGGTGGGGTAGAAGTTTTGGTTTAACGGTTCTTATAGGAACTAAAACAATCCATGGTGAAAAATTACATAATGTAGTTGAGATAGATACCTTAATTATTGGTACAGATCCAGATATATCTAATAATCGTGCTACATGTACTATTGAAGCAGTAGCCCCTGCGGCAGATTTATCTATTCGTAAATGGACAGTGGGGGGAAATCAATTTGCTCCAGGCGAAGTAGTAACTTATATAGTCAGCTATGCTAATTATGGCAATATCCCTGCCCAAGCAACTATTACTGATACCTATACCCTGGTGGGTACCACCAGTGGAATAACATATGTAGGAGTTGAAGGAATTGGCTCACCAACTTCTACTGAAAACCTACTAACATGGAAATTAGGGACTATAAACCCATCATGGTATCCAAACTATTTCTACTTAAAAATCCGAATTAACGAGGATGCGGAATGGCCTGGAACTCTAACAAATGAGATTAGCATTACTACTGATACTTTTGAAAGTAATGAGGGTAATAACGGTAGTACGATGATCACTAAGGTAGTTAAGCCTGTAGTAGATTTGAGAGTGAATAAATGGGGTAGACCGTATGAGGTACTTCCTGGAGAAAAGGTAGTCTATGATATTGAATTTCAAAACTTAGGTAATACCGATGCTGGTAATGTTGTACTGCGTGATATTCTACCTCCTGGACTTTCCTACTTTAGTGATACCTCTGGGAAAACTCATACTATTACTGGTTCAGGAACAACGCAAAATCCATATATCCTCTCATGGGATTATGGTACGATTACTATGAAAGGATGGAGAGAAAGGGTTATATTCCAATTAACCTCTGAGGTAGGAACTGATACTACTCCTGGTATTATATCCAATGTAGTGGAAATATCTACCTCTGCTACTGAAACTGCCTATTGGAATAATACCAGCACATGTACAAACTATGTGGTAAAACCAGAGGTAGACTTAAAGATTAATAAATATGCACCTAAAGAAGCTATCCCAGGACAGGAAATCACCTACACAATATATTATGCCAATGAAGGTAATATCCCGGCTACTAATACCATTATTACCGATTATTTACCCGACGGTGTAACTTATGTAAGCGATACGAGTAATTTCGATGTTAGTGGAACTAATACTGGAACTATCACCTGGCAAATCGGTACATTATCACCAGGCTGGTATGGGTTTAATGTAACGGTATTGGTGGGAAATGATAGTGCATCTGGTACTATCTTAGCTAATGTAGTAGAGATTAGTAGTGGTAGTCCGGATTACCATTTAAATGACAATCGTGCGACTGCAACAACCAATGTAGTAGTCAAAGAGGCAGATTTGCAAGTTTATAAACATGCATCAGTATATGAGGCACTAACAGGAACTGAGTTTACTTATCATATCAGGTATCGCAATACGGGTAATATCTCAGCTACTAATACTGTTATTACTGACTACCTACCAGGCAGTGTAACTTATGTAAGTGATAATAGTGGGTTTGAGGTTAGTGGAACTAATACCGGAACTATCACATGGCAGGTAGGAACAATCTCACCCGGGTGGTGGGAAGGGTTTAATTTAAGAGTAAAATTAGGTACCCAAACATCAGGCTCTACCACTTTGACTAATGTAGTTGAGATTTCAAGTCCAACAAGTGAAAGAAATCCTGCTAATAATCGTGCTACTATTACTACTCATGTAGTTGAGCCAAAAGTTGATCTTACTATCAATAAGTGGGCTGTAAAAGAGGTTGGTTTAGGGCAAAGGTTAATTTATCATATTACATATAGAAATATGAATCGCGGGGAGGCAGGTAGTGTAACTATCACTGATTATCTACCTGCTGAGGTGAGCTATGTTAATGATACCAGTGATTTTCCATGTACTGTTACTACTGGAAATCAAGTAATATGGCAAGTAGGAAATCTACCTGCATGGAGTAGAAGAGATTTTAAACTTGTAGTGCAAGTAGGTACACAAACTGCTGCATCTTCTACACTAACCAATGTGATAGTGATTAATACCACATCGCATGAAACCGATTATAGTAATAATCAGGCCACTACAACTACTATTGCTGTAATTCCTACACCTGATTTGAGTATACATAAATGGGGGATAGATGAAGTTACCGCAGGACAGCAGATGGAATATAATTTAAGATGTATTAATGAGGGTATTGGCAAAGCGTATGATGTAAAGATCAGGGATATTTTACCAGAAGGTGTAATCTATGTCGGTAATACAGGTGGATTAGAGCCAGCAACTGAGACAGGAAATATAATTGTCTGGAGTATAGGGGAATTATTACCTGATGAATCTAAATTCTTCAAAGTAAGAGCAAATGTAGGTTATGTTCCTGCATCTTATACTTTAGTCAATGTAGCTGAGATTACTACCATAACTGATGAGGACAATCTTACCAATAATCGTTCAACATTTACTATTCATGTAGTTGACCCGAAGGTGGAATTAAGTATCTATAAATTTGGTCCTCGAAATGTACTATCAGGTGGTAATATCGAATATACTATCACTTATAGGAATCATTCAGCGAGTGATGCGATAAATTCCACTATTACCGATACTTTAGCCTCAGCGTTAAGTTATGTAAGTAATACATCAGGTACTGAGCCGACACAAAGTGGCAATCAGTTAATCTTTCCAGTAGGGACTATTCCCGCCTGGTATGCCGGTAGTTTTAAACTTATTGTAACAAATTCTGCTCCTGCATCTACTACATTGACTAATATAATTGAGATTGAGAGCAGTTGGGAAGAAGATAACATGACAAATAACCGTGCAACAATTACTACGCATGTTGAAGAGCCTGAAGTGGACCTCAAGGTACATAAATGGGGTGAGGAGGCAAGACCCGGATTTAAAAAGATTTATCATATTTCCTATTCTAACGAAGGGACAGAAGTGGCAGGGAATATAGCACTAAAAGATACATTACCCAAAGAGGTAGAATATCTATCAAGTAACCCACAAGGTAGTTATGATACCAATTTACATGCAGTTATCTGGGATATTTCAGAGCTTCAAGCACAGAAAAAAGGAAATGCAACAATAGAAGTGCGTGTACCAGTCGGTACCCCATTAGGACTTGACCTGTACAATACAATCGAAATTAGTACTTCAGCTAAAGAAAAAGATTATGCAAATAATAAGTTTATCGAGATAGAAACTGTAGTAGGTTCAATTGACCCGAATGATAAATTAGCCTCACCACAAAGATATATCAAGCCAGGTCAAATTATTGACTATACTATTCGTTGTGAGAATGTAGCTACTGCTACTGCAAATGCTATCCTGATTACGATTATTGACAGGCTTAATCCTGATTATTTTGATTTAAGTTCTATGATTCCAGGAGAGGTAGGTATAGGTGGTGTTGTTTATTCATCTATTGATGAATTTAATAATAGTGGTCGTGGAAGTCTAACATTTACATACGATTCTAATAGTGGGACGATTACCTGGTACTTTGACTTCTGGAATAATGCTAATGGTCTTCCACCTAATGTTACATCCCCTGAAGGTGAAGGATATGTAAAATTTAGTGTTAAAGTAAAGGATAATTTGGCAGGCAGCACGGAGATAAAAAATGACGCAAATATACAATTTGACTATAACCCGTGGATACCTACACCACCAGTTGTACATGTGATAGATTTAGTCCCACCTACATCAACTGTTACTCCATTAGCTCCTACTCAATCTAATGTTGCCTTTGAGGTCAGTTGGGCAGGGACAGATACAACTACTCATGGTACTTCAGGGGCTATTAGCAGCTATGATATTTATGTATCAGATAATGGTGGCTCATTTACCCTATGGCTTAAGGAGACAACTGGTACTTCTGCCACATTCCGAAAGGGAGTACTTAATCATACTTACTCATTCCGTAGTGTAGCAAAGGATATGGCAGGAAATGTTGAAACAAAAGTAGGTTCAGATACCTCAACTACTATTGTTGCTGCACCAATATTTAAGGTTAACCCTGCTACGAAGACGGTCTCTAAAGGAGATACATTTACTATGGATATTGAATTATGCAATGCACCTGGGTTTACTACATTAGAACCACATCTCACATTCAATCCAACGGTATTAGAGGTAAAGGGCATTAGTCAAAGAGATTTTCCTGAAGGAGGTAGTGTGCTTGGCTCTCAATATAATAATACCAACGGAACGATAGATTACGGTGTTGGGTTACTTACAGGCTCAGATTCTGGGACAGGAACGATTATCACTATTACCTTTGAGGCAAAGGCAATAGGAGCAGTTAATATTGCCTTTGATACTGCAAAGACTCTACTTTTATATGAGATTGAATCCATGTTCTTCCAGGCGATAGATGGAGCGATTACTGTGAAAGGGACAGGAACAGGTATGGTAGAAGGATATACTATGTTTGACATTCCTCGAAAAGGGACACATTCAGGCATAGAGGTTATGATTGAAGGAACTAACTGGGGTACGACTACGGATGCAAACGGATATTTCTCCTTCCCAAATGTTGTTCCTGGTATCTATGGAACAATTAGCACTTATGTCCCGGGCGCATCTCCACGAATCTGGAAAGATGTTACGATAATACCAGGAGTAAATACCTTAGGCACATTAACACTACTTAATGCTGATGCTAATGGAGATTTTATAGTCAATGCCTTTGATTTTGGTTATCTGAGAATGGCATATTTCAAGGATTCTCACCATGAGAATTGGTATGATACTGGGACCCATACACGCAATGGCTACATTAATAGCGATTTTAGTGGAGATAGTTATGTAAATGCCTATGACTTTGGTGTCTTGAGAATGAACTATTTCAAGACTGGTTCAGAAACACAAACTAAGGGATTAGAAGTGCCAAATCCAGCAAAAACACCCGCACCATTGAACGGGGCGACAATTCTGAAGATAGTTCCATCGCCAAAGGATGCTAATATTAATGAGGAGTTTACCTTACAGGTTAGATTAGAAGATGTTCCTGACTTTACTTCAGTAGATTTACGGCTTTGTTTCAACCCAACAATTTTAGAAGTAGCTACTGTTACTCAAGGTGGATTTCCTGAAGGTGGTGGTTTGATTAAAGCTGAATTTGATAATGTCGCTGGAAAAATAGATTATGGTGTAGGATTAATTAGTGGTACTGACTCTGGAAGTGGAACAGTAGCAAATATTACCTTCAAGGCTAAAAATAAGAATGGTGGAACTGTTAGCTTTAGTTTAACTGCCCCACGAGAAACAGTAATTCTCAATAATATTACCTCAGTTCCATTTACTCCTATTACTGGCACTGTTACAGTTACAATGGATATTACTTCCATTACCCATGATGCTACTAAACCACTAAAGGCAGGTGAAATACTAACTGTAACGCTTGTTGGTGATGCAAATGGAACGGCCACGTTTGATATTGGCACATTGAGGACTAACTTGCCAATGATGGAAATTCAGCTGGGCACCTACACAGGCACTTATACCGTTCTCTCAGATGATAATGTGACACAAGCAACTATTACCGGCCACCTCCAAATTGCCAGTTCTACTGTTAGCAAAGATGCGGATGTAAAGGTTACATTTGATACGATTAGTCCTGCACTTACCATTACTGCTCCAGGGACAACAGATACAGGGATAATAACTATCAATGTTACTGCCAATGAGACAATCGGTACGCCAACCTTGATAATAAAAGACAGTGCAAATGCTACCATTACTGCTACATTTATTGGCGTTTCAAATGGTACATATTCATATCAAGCAACCATAACTTCAGCTAATGCAGATGGCACGGCTACTATTAAAGCAGAAGGTACTGATCTGGCAGGTAATATTGGTACTGCAACTACGACATTCCAGATAAGTATTCCAAGGAAAGTTGAGATTGTTGATGGAAATGAGCAGAAAGGAACGGTAACTGCTACTCTGGCACCATTTGTAGTTAAAGTAACAGATGACCTTAATAGACCAATAGTGGGACATACTGTCAAATGGGAGATAGTCTCTGCTCCTTCTTTAGCTACTTTATCTTCTACCATAACTACTACCAATCCAGAAGGGAAAGCCAGTACTACATTGACCTTAGGGACTAAGACAGGAACTTACATAGTTACAGCACAAGGGTCAATGAAGGCGACATTTACTGCTACTGCCACACCGGGTACCTTAACTCAAATCAGTATTTATCCAGATTCACCATTCATTACTGTAAATCAAACATTTCCATTTCTTGCTTCAGGTTATGACCAGTACAATAATGAAATCGAAGGATTAATCTACAACTGGGCAAAAGAAGGAGATATTGGGACACTTAACCCTCTTACTGGTACATCTACTATACTTACTGCGACCTCAACTCCAACCATAGGTACTATTTCTGCTGGGACTCAAGGAGTTACTGGTAGTACTAAGGTGTCAATAGTCTATGGTCAACTAACAAGTGTAACCATTACCCCAGCAACTGCAACAGTAGAGATGAAAGGTAGTCAATCTTTTACTGCTCAAGGATTTAATCAGTATGGCTATCCTATCCATGGGGCTACTTACACCTGGACACTTGCTCCAGAAATAGGAAATCTCGATGCAACCACCACTCAAACAGTTGTATTTACAGCTACCAATACAGGTAGCGCTGTCTTGCAAGTAACAGCCCAATTTGGTACACAAACAGTTACTGCCACTGCAAAAATTACGGTAGTTAAAGGCAATGTCCATCATATTAATATTGAGCCTGCTACTGCTACAATTGAGGCAAGGGGGACAAAATCCTTTACTGCTAAGGCATATAATCAGTATAATTATGAGCTAGCTGAAATTACTAACTTTGTATGGCAAATAGTAGAAGGAAGTGGAACTATAAAAGGTAGTCCAGGTCAAACGGTAGTACTTGAAACTAATGATGTTGTAGGAACACTTACATTAACTGCTGCTACAAATACTGTTCCAGGCACGGCTGCTGTGACAGTAATTCATGGTAGTGTAACTTCCGTAAGTATCACTCCAACCACAAGTTCAGTAGAAGTTGCAAGCACTAAATCTTTTACTGCCAGTGCGGTTAACCGATTTGGACATCCGATTCCAGCATCAGAGTTAAGTTACACCTGGCAGTTAATTAGTGATATAGGTGGAAGTATTACACCAACTGCTATCTCTGCTACCACTACTTTCACTGCAGGAAGTAAAACTGGCAGAGTAGATATTACGGCTGAGGCTGAAGGTAAGAGGGGAACAGCTACAGTCGTTGTTAATCCAGGCCAAGTTGAGAAATTAGCCTTTGTCCAACCAACAGAAGGAACTTTAACCACTGGTATGCCAGGGACAATGACTATTCAAACACAAGATAGATTTGGGAATTCAAGCCCTGCAACTGTTACGACAACAATTATTGTCACTGGTGATGACCAATCCAGATTTGCTCCTTCACCTTCAGATGTTGCATGGAGTGCTACTGGTACATTCACTATTGTTGCGGGTACAAGTAGTAAAACATTTTTCTTTAAGCAAAATGGTACAACTACACCAGTAGTTATAACTGCTACCATTACAGGTACAAATATCTTTGCCACTTATTCAGTTACTATTCTTCGATTAGGCAGCAGCAGCTCTGGAACTGTTATAGGAGATGATGGAAAGACAAAGGTGGAAGTTGGAAGTGGTAGTTTAACTGGAGCAGGGTATATTGAGATAGATATAACTCCAGGGACTACAACGGCAATTGAAGAGGCTAATAAGAAAGATGAGCTTAATGTGAGAATAAATCGAGTAGAAGGTACATTACGGAAGTTTACCATGCATAATGGAAGTATCACAACTACAGTGCGTATTGTCATTCCATATCCTGATGCCAATAATGATAATTATGTTGATGGTGTTACACCACTTATGCGCGTGGCGTCTTTAAGAATCTATAAATTAGTAGGAACGAACACAGCGGCAAGATGGCAAGAGATTCCGTCACAGGTAGATACTATCAATAAGGCAGTGTGGGCTGATGTATCAAGTTTCTCATTCCTTATTCTGATGGGATTTGGTTTTGAACCTACTCTTGAAAAAGCATTCGTCTATCCTAATCCGTATTATGCAGATAGACATGATTGCATATACTTTGATAGACTGACTGAAAATTCTGTAATTAGAATCTTTACTATTGCAGGTGAATTGGTGAAAGAAATAAGGGTAGAAAGCTCACCTCAAAAATGGGATGTCCGCAATGAGTCAGGCAATAGAGTTGCCTCTGGTATCTACATCTACCTCATAAAAGACCCCGCTGGGAATAAGAAGGTTGGTAAATTAGGTATCCTGCGGTAATCTGGGGTTATGTTCGTAAGTAAGCGTTCAGGTGGTGTAACAAAAGGAGATGTGGAGATTAAGGAGAGAGGGAAATATTATTAAAAAAATTGAAATTTGTTATTTCCCAGAATCAATTCCTGAACCTGTCAGGAACAGGTTTCTACCTATTTCTATAAATTTCAATCTATTTCTATTATCTTATTTCCATATCACCCTTATCTCCTTATCCTCTTTCGGACACTTTTGATATATAGCGTGAACGGTTACGACCTGTGTAAGTTAGAAATCAGCCAATTGCACCTGTCCTTGCATAGGCTTAAGATGGCAGGATTCATTATGCTGTGTCAGAACAAAATTGTTATCTGTATAATCAAAGATAGAAAAACAGGCCGTATCCTGTTTTACTTGCCAAAAAGCCGCATTGTCTAATCCTAATAAGGCACAAATTAATATTTTATTAATGACACGATGTGAAACGATAGCAATTGTTTCGTCCTGATGTTGATTGAGGAGCTGGTTTAATCTAGTAACTACCCGTCTTCTGACCTCATCTAAACTCTCACCTTCAGGAATTTTTAAGAGATGTGGGTCTTTTTGCCATTTCTGGTAGAGAGTGGGGAATGACTCTTTTACCTCCTCAACCGATTTTCCTTCCCAAAGCCCATAACTCATATCAATAAAATGCTCATCAATAGTTACTTCAAGATGACGATATTTAGCAATAGGAATAGCGGTATTAACTGCCCGTTTAAGAGGACTGGAATACACGGCTTTGATTTGGAATTCACCTAAGGCTCTCGCTAAAAATTTAGCCTGGGATAGTCCTGTCTCATCAAGGTCAATATCAATTCTACCCCGAAAAATCTCCTCTTTATTCCATAGCGTTTGTCCATGTCGGACTAAGATAATCTTTGTCATTTTTTATCCTCTTTTTAAAAGTATAGTCATTTTTGACATAAAGTCAAGAAAAAAGTAACCGTTCAGGGATATAGCCACAGAGTCACAGAGAACACAGAGGGAATATATAACCACGAATGAACACGAATAATAAAAAGATTTGTAGCTTCTGGCAAGCAGGAAAACGAACCTAAAGGTTCGCTCTACATTTATCGAATGTCACAGGTTAATTCGTGTCCATTTGTGGCTAATTTCTCTAATTCTCTGTGAACTCTGTGCCTCTGTGGCTGAACGGTTACGAAAAAAGTAACCATCGGGTGCCTGTAATAAATACCACCCCTACTTCTTTGCAAAAAAACGAAACTTTTTTGATTGACATACAAATTTTTATGTTGTATAATAAAAGTAACTACAAAAAAAGGAGGTTTTAAAGAGATGGCACAAGAAATAAGTGAAAAGCAAAAGGCGTTAGAATTAGCCTTAACTCAAATTGAGCGGCACTTTGGTCGCGGGGCAATTATGCGACTGGGAGAAGAACAGGCAAAAGAAAAGGTTCCCGCTATTCCGACGGGTTCAATTGCCCTGGATATTGCCTTAGGTGTAGGTGGTATGCCAAGAGGCAGGGTGGTAGAGATATTCGGACAAGAATCATCAGGTAAGACAACTTTAAGTCTAAGTATTGCCGCCCAGGCTCAAAGAAATGGTGGCATAGCCGCATTTATTGATGCCGAACATGCCCTTGACCCGGAATATGCCAAAAAAATAGGCGTAGATGTAGATAATCTTTATATCTCTCAACCAGATACCGGTGAACAGGCATTAGAAATTGCCGATACTTTAGTCAGGTCTGGTGCGGTAGATATAATCATCGTTGATTCTGTGGCGGCTTTAGTTCCCAAAGCAGAGATAGAAGGTGAAATGGGCGACCAACATATTGGTTTACAGGCAAGACTTATGTCTCAAGCATTAAGAAAGTTGACTTCGACCATCAGTAAATCAAAAACAACCGCTATTTTCATTAATCAAATCCGCGAAAAGATTGGGGTTATGTTTGGCAGTCCTGAAACAACACCAGGTGGTCGGGCATTAAAGTTTTATTCCTCAGTTAGATTGGAAATGCGAAAAACTCAACCAATTCTTAAAGGCGAAGAAGTCATTGGTAGTCGAGCAAAGGTAAAGGTAGTTAAAAATAAGGTTGCACCACCTTTTAGAACGGCTGAATTTGACATTATGTATGACCGCGGAATATCCTATGAAGGAAGTTTATTAGAGGTTGGAGCAGAGGGAAAAATTGTTCAACAAAGCGGCACCTGGTTTTCTTACGGTGATACAAAATTGGGACAGGGCAAAGATAATGCCCGTAAATACTTAGAAGAAAATAAGCAAATCGCAGATGAAATTGAGAAAAAGATTAAGGAAAAGTTTGGATTCTTACCGTCCGGAAAATAAGGGAACAAGTTACTATTTCATAATCTGGTAACCGTTCAGGTAGTCCTTTACCGCAGAGACGCAGAGAAACAGAGAGAAAAATATCTTTTTTGGGTAAGCGTTCAGGTGTAAGTACCACAAGTAATTATTTTTTATTCACTGCAATTCAGACACTGGTCATCAGACACAAGACATAAGACATAAGACATAAGACTATAGACTATAGGTAAAACTTCAGTTACTTAAAAAAATAACTGTAAAATGTAAAATGAGCAATTAAAAATTTAAAAGTCAATTCTGTGTTCTGGCAGTAAGAACTGATTTCCCAATCATCTTGCATTTCATCTATCCTCTCATTTTACATTTTTCATTGAACATTGCCCATTTTACATTATTATTAGATATTTTGTAATGACCTGAACGCTTACAATTTCTTCAACACTAGTGTTGTGTTGAGCAAGTTTTGCACGTGGTATCATTAGGTTTCGTAACCTGCAAACGGATAATTGGTAACTGGTAAATAGTTAAATGGCTTCGTTGTGAGCTCATCCGAACGGTATTTAATTACCAGTTACCAATTACCAGTTACCAGAATCAAATTCCGTGCGTTATTTGTTCAACACGACACTATCTGAGGAGGATGTAGTGATGGGACAAACTTTAGCTGAAAAAATCATTTCTTTAAATGTTGGTCAACAGATAAAGGCAGGGGAATTTGTGGTTGTAAATGTCAACCTGTGTTTAACTCAAGATGGGACAGGTCCTTTAGCCGTCCGTCAACTCCAAAAAATAGGATTAGAAAAGGTTGCAAATCCCAAAAAGACAATTTTCTTTATCGACCACGCCGCACCCAGTCCGAAAAAAGAATTGTCCAATGACCATAACTTTCTTCGCGATTTTGCTAAAAAAACAGGAATTCAACTCTCAGATGTCGGAGAAGGTGTTTGCCACCAGATAGTTGTTGAGGATTATCTTAATCCGGGAGACATCTTAATTGGAGCGGATTCACATACTTGCACAGGTGGTGCACTTTGTGCCTTTGCCACAGGTATGGGTTCTACGGATGTCGCAGTTGGCATTGCCCTTGGTAAAACCTGGTTTAAAGTCCCGCAGACCTTTAAAATTCAACTCGAAGGAAAATTCCCACAAGGAGTTTTTGCTAAAGATGTGATTTTATACATAATTGGGCTACTTGGGGCTGATGGAGCCACTTATAAGGCTTTAGAATTCTCAGGACAGGCTATCAAAGATATGGAGATGAACGATAGATTAACCTTAGCCAATATGGCTGTTGAGGCTGGTGCAAAAGTAGGATTAATTGCTTCGGATGAAAAAACATATAAATTTCTGAAAGAACATAATCGTGATACTGGATTTAAGGAAATTTACGCAGATGAAGATGCAAAATATGAAAAAGAGATTAAAATTGATGTCTCAACACTTAAACCAATGGTCTCTTTGCCACATACCGTAGATAATGTCAAAGCAGTTGAGGAATTGAAGGATGTTAAGGTGAACCAGGTGCTCATTGGCACCTGCACTAATGGTCGAATAGAGGATTTACGGATTGCGGCAAAGATATTGAAAGGTAAAAAAATAAAATCAAGATTATTAATTACACCTGCCTCGAGAAAAATTTTTCTTCAAGCAATTCAAGAAGGATTAATCGAAACATTTATTGAAGCCGGGGGAGTAATAAATCCGCCAGGATGTGGACCGTGCGTTGGTGTCCATCAAGGAATATTAGGAGATGGCGAGGTATGTTTATCAACTCAAAACAGAAATTTCAAAGGTAGAATGGGTAATCCAGAAGGGTTTATCTATTTATCCTCTCCAGCAACTGCGGCCGCTTCGGCTGTCAGTGGCTATATTGCTGACCCCAGGGAATCCTAATCGTAACTATTCAGCCACAGAGGCACAGAGTTCACAGAGAATTAGAGAAATTAACCACAAATGGACACGAATTAACCTCTGACATTCGATAAATGTAGTGCGAACCTTTAGGTTCGCTCTCCTGCTTGCCAGAAGCTACAAATCTTTTTATTATTCGTGTTCATTCGTGGTTATATATTCCCTCTGTGTTCTCTGTGACTCTGTGGCTATATCCCTGAATGGTTACGAATTTTTGTAATTTACTCCGCTTGCCAATATCTCCTCTACTTTACTTAATACATCTTCAGGTGTAATCAATGTCATACACTGTGGATTATTACAATGGAGTTTGCCACAAGGACTGCAAGGCAGGTCTTTTCTGACAACAAGATGTTTGCCAGAAGTTGGAGTATAGTTAATATAATTAGTTGGACCAAATAAGGTAATCGTCGGCACATCCATTGCCACGGCAAGAGGTTTTATTCCCGTATCAACCGTAATCAATAGTGAAAATTTAGAAATCAATAAAGTCAATTGCTTGATAGTAAACCCAGAGGCAATAAAGGGAGATGTGTGCATTTTTTTAATTATTGATGAGACCATCTTTTCCTGATTAGGTGCTTGTATAAGTATAATATTTGCACCATATTTTTCAACTAATCTATCTCCGACTTCAGCAAATCCCTCCGGCTGCCATTCCCGTAAGTTGATTGTGACATTAGGATTTAAGCCAATAATTGGTTTTGTCCAATCTATTTTTTTATTTATTAAAAAATCCCTGACCACACTCCAATCCTTTTTACCAGGATATAATCTCAAACTCAAATCTTCTACCTTCATCCCTAATGCCCGTAATGTATCTAAAAAGAATTCAACAACATATTTTGAATTAGGGCAAATGGTCTTTGAATTATCTCTTGTTACCCAAACATTATAAGCAAATAATTCTCTGCCTTTATGTTTGAATCCGACGCGTTTTTCTGCACCTGTCATCCAGGTAATAAAGGCGCCCCGAGCACCTTTAGTCAGGTCTATAACCAGGTCTAAGTTTTTTCTCTTTAATCTTCGATAGAATTTGAGGGCATCACGCAGGCGGTAGTCCTTTTTATTAAAAAGAATTAATTCATTAATATAGGGGTTATTAATAAATACCTCGGCATAAGGTGGTTCGGTCAAAAAGATAAGATAGCAATCTGGTAGATTTCTTTTGAGCTCCCTAAAAATAGGGGTGGTATAAACCATATCCCCCAGTCCGCCAAAATTAATAACTAATACCCGCTCAATCACTTAGCACCTCCTCATAAAGTTTTATTGTCTGTGTCCCTGCCTGGTCTAAATCAAATTTTTCCTCAGTTATCCTTCTTCCTTCTTTGCCCATATTCATTGCTTTTTGAGTATCCATAAGCAAATCGAGAATCTTATCCGCTAAGGCTGTAACATCTCCAAAAGGAATTAATATCCCATTTATCCCATCTTCGACTATTTCCTCTATTGCCCCTGTCCGAAAACCGACAATTGGCTTACACATCGCCATTGCTTCAATTAACACTAACCCAAACGCCTCGGCTTTAGATGTAAAGACAAATACATCCAGTGCCGCCATTACTTCTGGAATATCATCTCTTTGACCGGTAAATATAACCTTTTCAGAAATACCCAACTCTTGTGCCAGATTAATCAGATAATTTTTATATCCTTCAGCTCCTATATCCTCCCCTACAATTAATAATATAATCTCTGGATAGGAGTTAAGAATTAGTTTTGCCGATTGTAAAAAATACTCCTGCCCTTTACCCGGATCTAATCGCCCAACAATACCAACTACTTTAGTTTTATTATCAATATTAAATTCCTGCTTTATCTGCATACCATTATATCGCCCTGGGTCATATTTTGTCAAATCTAATCCATAATAAATAACTGGTATTTTATCCTGAGTTAATGGATGACTTTCAAGAAGACACTCTTTTACTAATTCTGAGTTAGCAATTACCTTACTGACATAATTATAGATTAATCGATGTCCAATATCCTTTTTATTTCGATGGGACTTCATATGTCTGGTTAAGATAACCGCTGGATTTATGCCAGAGAGAATAGCCGCTGGCACTATTATCCACAGGTCTGTGGCAAAGTGAGAATGAATGATTTCTATGTTTTCTCTCTTTATAATTCTGGATAAGGTAAAGATAGATTTAATATCAATATATTTGTGGATGTTCATCGGTATGGTTGGGATTTTAGCCGGGACGGCTCTTTTCAAAATATTACCTTCAGGATGAGCAATGAGATTAAGGTTATGTCCCCTTTCCAATAATTTTTGTGATAAGGTAATTGGATACATCTCGCGTCCACCCCAGCCCAAAGAAGAACTAATTTGTAAAATATTAAGTCTTCTCATATCTTCTCAATAAATCCTTTTTATTTATACCCTTGATGATAA
This sequence comes from bacterium, assembly GCA_040755795.1. Taxonomy (NCBI): domain Bacteria; species bacterium. The sequence goes on from JBFLXS010000014.1 coordinate 26,028, forward strand.
TTACTGTGACTAACACTGTAATAATTATCGTAACCGTTGGAATAAAAAATCCAAAAAATCGATAACTAAGCACGATTAGGACACCGGTTAGCATAAGAGTCATAAACAAACAGGTAAATACTGCAAGTAAGATAAGTGGTTTTATCGTCAGATTCAGGATAATCTTGTAGATGAGTTTTAAAATCTCACCTATAGTAAACAAGGTTTTTTCTACTGGGCTGTTACATCTGCCAGTCAGAACTCGGTAAATAAATATCCCCACAAGTATCCCGAAGATAATAAAAATTACATCTCGCACGGTAAACCAATGAGTGATAATATCTTCTATTACTGTTTTTATTGCCCTTATCCAATCAAACCACCACGGTAAGTGAGATTCAATAATATCCTTAAAAAAATCTATAGCATTCATAATTTTTATTCATTTTATCATTATATACAAAAAAGTCAAGAAAATTTTGTTGCATTTAGAATAATTGTTTGATATAATGTTTATTAGAGGATAAAAAAATGAAATTAGATAACTCTCAAATGATAAAAATTCTTAAGGCATACAATCGACATCGCCTCATTATTACTACATTAGTCCTCGGTATAACCATCATCATTAACTATTTTTGGATAGCCTTCCCGGTAAGACCAATAATGATTCTCACCCTGATATCCTATATAGGAGGTATCATTTGTATCTTCCTGATAAAATACGAAAGAGCCTTATTGTTACTTCTATATCTATCAAGGATATTTGATTTCTTTCTGATATTAGCATGTATCTATGTGACAGGAGGTATAGAAAGTTTCCTTACACCCCTTCTATTTTTTTACATCCTCGCCTGTGGAATTATTTCAGGATTGAGACCAACTATGGTAATCACGACCATCATTATTTTCTTCTACACCTTCTTTATCCTCTTAGAATATTTAGGGATTATTCCTCATCGCCATGTCGTTCCTATTGTCGGTTGTATTTATGATAGTAATTTTTATACATTTTGTTTATCAGGATTGAATAGTGCCTTTTGCTATGTTACCGCATTTATTAGTGGATATCTGGGCAAGGTAGTCAGGGAAAAGATTAGTGAAGTGGATGAAAGTAAATCCAGAGAAAAATTTACCAGAGATTTTCTTAACAATATTATAAATAATATGGCTGATGGTTTAATTATCACGGATGTTGACTTAAAAATACAGATGGTTAATTCCGCCGCACAACAGATGTTAGGACATACTGAGGGTGAGATGCAAAATAAATCAATAATTGAATTTATTCCGGATAAAGAACTGCCAACGCTACTGAAAGAGGCAATCACAGAAAATCATCTTACCGAAGAAGAAATAGAAATGACTAATCCGGCTACTCATGAAAAAGAAATTTTAACATTAAAAATGACCTCTTTAAAAAATAGTCATAATAAAGTAGTGGGTGTCGTGATTGTTTCCAGAGATGTAACTTCTGAAGAATTCCTTGCCCGTATGAGGAGTAACTTTTTATCATTAGTTAGTCATGAATTGAGAACACCACTTTCTTCTATCAAGGCATATACAGAAACATTATTAGATGGTGTGGAAAGCCCAGAGGAGGGAAAAGAGTTTTTAGAAATAATTAATTCAGAGAGTGATGCCTTAACTCGAGAAATTAACAAGATACTTATGCTGAGTGAGATTGATATTAAACATATTCCTTTGAGAAAGAGAGCAGTTAACTTATCTCAATTACTCTCAGAGTTAACTGACCATTTAAAACCAGAAGAGCAAACCAGATTAGAAAAGATGGCAAAGGATAAGAAGATAAAATTAATTGTTAATATTCCAAAGGATTTACCACAGATATTTGGAGATTATCATAAAATTAAGACCGCGGTAGAACATCTGATAGAAAATGGAATTAAATTTACGCCAGATGGTGGAGAGGTAAAGATAGCCGCAGAAAGAAGTGGAGATGAAATTAAAGTTTGTGTGAGTGATACCGGGCAGGGAATTTCCAGAGATAAATTAAATGAAATTTTCACCCCATTTTATCAATTAGAATTCCCAATGACCAGAGAAATAAAAGGTATGGGATTAGGTTTAACTCTGGTAAAACATATAATCGAGATACAGGGTGGTAAGATTTGGGTAGAGAGTGAGCCTGGAAAAGGGAGTTCCTTTATTTTTACATTACCGATGAAGTGAAGAGTAGTCACTGAAGAATGAAGAGTTGTTTCCTGTTCACTCCTCAGCCCCTAGTATCGTGTTGAGTAAGTTTTGCACGGGGCATCATCACGTTTCGTAACCTACAAACGGATAATTGGTAACTGGTAACTGGTTAAATAGATTCGTCGTCAGCTCAGCCAAACGGTATTTAATTACCAGTTACCAATCACCAGTTACCAGAATTAAATTCCGTGCGTTATTTGTTCAACACGACAATAGTGTTCACAAAGGAGTAAAATAACTATGGATAAAAAAAAGATTTTAGTTATTGAAGATGACCAGGCGATAGCGAGAATTTTAAAATACAATTTTGAAAAACAGGGTTATTTAATAACTGTGGTTAAGAAAGCAGAAGAGGCTTTAGAAATATTAGCCCAACAAAAATATGACCTTATCATCCATGATATGAAACTTCCCTTATTAGAATATGGATTAGAGTTATTTAGTCAGATAAGAAACAGATATAAAGAAATACCCATTGTTATTTTAAGTGTTGCGGCTGATGAACCCCCGGTCATGGATTTAGATGCGGTGGCATTCATACTTAAACCATTTGAATTTAAAAATTTAAATGTAAGGATAAGGAAGATAGTGAACAGTGAAGAGTTATAACTTGATGTTCAAGTTTTTTAAAGGTATAAAGATTTAACCGCAAAGAGCGCAAAGGAAGATTTCGCAAAGGACGCAAAGGAAGGGAAATTACGGGAGGGTTCATTTTATCGTTTATCTATATAGCAGTTATTAGTCAAAACTTTACATAGAATGGATGTAACTATTTACCTAAATGAAGTGTAACAAAGGAGAAGAGGGGAATATGGAGAAATGGAGAGAAGATGAATTAACTGATAAAATCATT